>NZ_JBFRJZ010000010.1:0-112849 GCF_041469125.1 Vibrio sp. 10N.286.51.E5
TTCACAATAATTCATCAATCTTAATTAGATCACATTTTTACTTTAATTGGTATTACAAGTATCACTAGAAGTACTAAGTGTTCCTTTAGCTATCTCTATCGAACACCGATTTAGTGCTGCCTTGCGGTATTTAATGACTTAGTTCAAACCGTTCACCACTCATCTAGCTCCACAGTCCTGTTAATAACTAACGCTATTCTAGCGAGACGTTGAGTCCCGTTATTTTTGTTTCCAGGTGAAAGGTGAAGCCTTTCGATTGAAGCTTATATAACTTGAGAGTGGGTTATTGGGTAGACTAGCGAGTGCGCACAAGAACGAGTTCTCTGTATGACTTAAGCTCCTTAAAGAGTTCTGTCCACCCACATTAAGGCTTTCGATTACTCAAATATTAGCGGTATCAAATATCGATATGAGCTCTATGTTCCACGCACCCCTTTCAACGATAACTTCAGTGAGGGAATTGGCGAGTTTGACTTTCATTAGGTATAAAAAAGGCCACCTAAAGTAGGCGGCCTTGGTTGATCTATTTAGATATTAATCTAGCTCTTTCTCTGCTTGTTTTGCTTTCTCTATCATAGGAGTGATAGTTGAGCCTTGAACCAGAATAGAAAACACAACAACGGCGTATGTCATGACAAGGATTATCTCTTTAACATCGATTGCTTTGTCTTCAATTACCCAGATACCTGAAGGGATTGAAAGTGCCATGGCTAGTGCTAAGCCACCGCGTAAACCACCCCAAGTTAGAATCTTAATCGACCACGGGTTGTAAGTTCTAAAGCGTTTAAATCCGATGTAAGACAAGAAAACACTCAAGTAACGTGCACTCAATACTAGAGGGACTGCGAAAGCCATTAAGATCCAATCTTCTTGGTGGAATTTGAATAACAGCATCGACATACCAATTAGTAGGAATAATACGCCGTTTAAGAATTCATCTATCAATTCCCAGAAATGATCTAAGTGATCTTCACTCTCTTTTGAGAATCCGATAAAGCGAGTCCAGTTACCAATCATGATACCTGAGACCACCATCGCTAATGGTCCTGATACATGTAGAACTTCAGCAAACGCATAACCAGCAGTTGGAATGCCGATGGTTAATAGCAACTCCATCGAGTGGTCGTCGGTGTTGCTGATTAGGTAATGGAATACAAGACCTAAAACAAAACCGTAGACGATGCCGCCAATTGCCTCTTGAACGAATAGCATGGTCACACTACCGACGGTTGGCGCTTCTGTGCCGAATGCGATAGTAAATAGGGTTACGAAGATAACTAAGCCAAAACCATCGTTGAATAGAGATTCTCCCTCGATTTGAGTAGAGATTCTTCTGGGAGCGTCGAGTTTCTTTACTATTGCTAGCACGGCGATGGGATCGGTTGGAGAGATTAGCGAGCCAAAGAGTAGGCAGTAAATCAGATCAAATTGAATACCGATGAACTGGCAAAACCCGTACAGCACAAAACCGATAAAGAATGTTGAAAACAGCGTAGCACCTAACGCGAGTACTGTTATTTCCCATTTCTGGTCTTTTAGGTTTGGTAATTTGATTCCCAAACCGCCTGCAAATAGTAAGAATCCTAATATCCCTTTTAGAAGGAAATCTTCAAAATTGATACTGGCAACGGTCTCTGAGGCAATGTCTGCCAATTGGAACCAATTATTTTGTCCCGCAATGATAATCAATAGAGATAACATCATTGAGCCAGCTGTGATGGCGATGGTTGTCTGCATTTTACCAATTTTTGTATTCACGAAAGCAATAAGCATGGCTGCAGCGGACAAGAAGCATAAGGTGTAATAGACCGACATTGGGATTCCAACATGTAACAAAGTATGAATATGAATTTTCGTTGTCTCATGCTCAAATAGCAAACATTTTTTTGTCATGACTCAGTAATCAATTTCCTTTTTTAGACGTCTAGACTCCTTTTTAATGTGTGATAGGATGGAGGGATAATTAAAGGAATGAGGTTGTACCGTGGGAAGTAATGTAAGGCAAAAGATTGACGCTCTGTTGAAGCAACGAATTTTACTGATTGATGGTGGCATGGGCACCATGATTCAGGATTATAAATTGGAAGAGCAAGACTATCGTGGTGAACGCTTTGCTGATTGGCACAGTGACTTGAAGGGCAACAATGACCTTTTAGTTCTTACACAGCCTAAGCTTATCAAAGATATCCATATGGAGTATTTGGAAGCTGGGGCTGACATCCTCGAAACCAATACCTTTAACGCTACAACCATCGCTATGGCCGACTATGATATGGAAAGCCTTAGTGAAGAGATTAACTTTGCTGCTGCCAAGCTTGCTCGTGAAGCAGCTGATGAATGGACTGCAAAGACCCCAGATAAACCTCGCTTCGTCGCGGGTGTATTAGGTCCAACCAACCGAACTTGTTCTATCTCGCCTGATGTAAACGATCCAGGTTACCGTAATGTTAGCTTTGACGAACTGGTTGAAGCCTATTCTGAATCGACTCGCGCGCTCATTAAGGGCGGTTCAGATTTAATTCTTATTGAAACTATCTTTGATACGTTAAACGCGAAAGCGTGTGCCTTTGCCGTTGAATCTGTTTTTGAAGAGGTGGGTATTGCTCTTCCAGTGATGATTTCCGGTACCATCACTGACGCATCAGGTCGTACCCTTTCAGGACAGACGACAGAAGCATTCTACAACGCCCTTCGTCATGTAAAACCAATCTCATTTGGATTGAACTGTGCATTGGGCCCTGATGAACTGCGTGAGTATGTCGGTGAGATGTCTCGTATCTCAGAGTGCAATGTTTCTGCTCACCCTAATGCGGGTTTGCCTAATGCATTTGGCGAGTATGACCTTTCTCCTGAGGATATGGCTGAACATGTTAAAGAGTGGGCTGAAAGTGGCTTCTTGAACCTAATTGGTGGGTGTTGTGGTACTACTCCAGAGCATATCCGTGAAATGGCTGAGGCCGTTGAAGGTGTAACGCCGCGTCAATTGCCAGACTTACCAGTTTCTTGTCGTCTTTCGGGACTAGAGCCACTGACGATAGCTAAAGAATCTTTGTTCGTGAATGTAGGTGAGCGGACCAATGTTACCGGCTCTGCACGCTTTAAGCGCCTTATCAAAGAAGAGCTCTACGACGAAGCCTTGAGTGTAGCTCGAGAGCAAGTCGAGAATGGTGCTCAAATTATCGATATCAACATGGATGAAGGGATGCTAGACGCCGAGGCGTGTATGGTTAAATTCCTGAATCTATGTGCTTCAGAACCTGAAATCTCGAAAGTACCTGTTATGGTCGATTCTTCTAAGTGGGAAGTTATCGAAGCTGGCCTAAAGTGTATTCAAGGCAAAGGCATCGTTAACTCAATCTCTCTAAAAGAAGGCAAAGAGAAGTTTGTTGAGCAAGCCAAATTAGTTCGTCGTTATGGTGCTGCTGTCATCGTGATGGCGTTTGATGAAGTCGGGCAGGCTGATACTCGAGAGCGTAAAGTCGAAATCTGTACCAATGCCTACAACATTCTTGTTGATGAAGTCGGTTTCCCACCAGAAGATATTATTTTTGACCCGAATATTTTCGCAGTGGCTACTGGTATCGATGAGCATAATAACTATGCGGTTGATTTCATTGAAGCAGTAGGAGACATCAAACGCGATCTCCCGCATGCGATGATCTCTGGCGGTGTGTCGAATGTTTCATTCTCATTCCGTGGTAATAACTACGTCCGTGAGGCTATTCACGCGGTATTCCTATATCACTGTTTTAAAAACGGTATGGATATGGGCATTGTAAACGCTGGTCAGTTGGAAATTTACGATAATGTTCCAGAAGATCTGCGTGATGCTGTTGAAGATGTCGTACTAAACCGTCGTGATGATTCGACTGAAAGATTGCTGGATATGGCGACCGAATACCTAGAGCGTGCTGTTGGTAAGGTTGAAGATAAATCTGCATTAGAGTGGCGAACTTGGCCTGTAGAGAAGCGTTTGGAGCACTCTTTGGTAAAAGGTATCACCGACTTTATTGTTGAAGATACCGAAGAAGCTCGTGTTAATGCCTCTCGTCCTATTGAAGTGATTGAAGGTCCTCTAATGGACGGAATGAACGTTGTTGGTGACCTGTTTGGTGAAGGTAAGATGTTCTTACCACAGGTTGTAAAGTCTGCGCGTGTGATGAAACAGGCGGTTGCCCATTTAGAACCATTCATTAATGCATCCAAAGAAGTGGGCGCAACTAACGGTAAGATTTTGTTAGCGACCGTTAAAGGTGACGTTCACGATATCGGTAAAAATATCGTTGGTGTGGTTTTACAGTGTAATAACTACGAAATTATCGACTTAGGTGTGATGGTTTCTTGCGAGAAGATTCTCAAGGTAGCGAAAGAAGAGAATGTCGACATTATTGGCCTGTCTGGGCTGATTACACCGTCTCTTGATGAAATGGTACATGTTGCTAAAGAAATGGAGAGACAGGGTTTCAAGCTGCCTCTTCTGATTGGCGGCGCAACCACATCTAAAGCTCACACAGCAGTTAAGATTGAGCAGAATTATTCAGAACCTGTTGTATACGTAAATAATGCCTCGCGTGCAGTGGGTGTTTGTACTTCACTACTTTCTGATGAATTGAAACCCGCTTTCGTTGAGAAGCTGGATATCGATTACGATCGCGTTCGAGATCAGCACAATCGTAAGAAACCTCGTACCAAGCCTGTCACGCTTGAAAGAGCTCGTGCCAATAAAGTTGCTATCGATTGGGATGCGTATACGCCACCTGCACCCGCTAAGCCGGGAGTTCACATCTTCAATGATTTTGATGTGGCGACTTTGCGTCAGTACATCGATTGGACTCCATTCTTTATGACATGGTCATTGGTTGGTAAATACCCTGCAATCCTTGATCATGAAGAAGTGGGTGAAGAGGCAAAACGTTTATTCAAAGATGCTAATGATTTACTGGATCGCGTAGAGAAAGAGAAATTACTTGAAGCGCGTGGCATGTGTGCCATGTTCCCAGCGAACAGTGTTGGTGATGATATTGAGGTGTATACCGATGAATCTCGTACCGAAGTTCTAAAGGTTCTACACAATCTTCGTCAACAAACAGAGAAACCAAAAGGCTTTAACTACTGTTTGTCTGATTACATTGCGCCAAAAGAAAGCGGTAAAGCGGATTGGATTGGTGGCTTTGCGGTTACGGGTGGTATTGGTGAGCGAGAGCTGGCTGATGAATACAAAGCGAAAGGCGATGACTACAACGCGATTATGATTCAGGCGGTTGCTGACCGATTGGCTGAGGCGTTCGCGGAATATCTGCATAAAGAAGTGAGAAAGGATATTTGGGGTTACTCGCCAGATGAGAATTTGTCTAACGACGATTTGATTCGAGAGAAATACCAAGGTATTCGTCCAGCTCCAGGTTATCCTGCTTGCCCTGAGCATACAGAGAAAGGCACGTTGTGGGAGCTGATGGATGTTGAAAAGGCAATCGATATGTCATTAACGACAAGCTACGCGATGTGGCCTGGTGCCTCAGTGTCTGGTATGTACTTCTCACACCCTGATGCTAGATACTTTGCTATTGCACAGATTCAACAGGATCAAGTGGATAGCTATGCTGACCGCAAAGGTTGGGATATGTTAGAAGCCGAGAAGTGGTTAGGTCCAAACATTAACTAGTTTGAACCTATGAAGAGATTTGATTCGTAAAGTAAAAAGAGAAAGGGTTGCTGAATAGCAACCCTTTTTGTACCTGTGATTTAGTTATTTATCTGTCGATGATAAACGGACTTTCTATTCAAATAACTCTTGGTGAAGTTTTTGAATCGCCAGCTTAGAAACAGATTCATCTAGCAAGAAACACAGGTTGTGTGGGCTTGCTCCGTAACAAATCATGCGCAGGTTGAAATCTTCAAGAGTGCCGAATACCTGCTTCGCATAGCCTTTGCTTTCACTCATGTTGTTACCAATAAGTGCAACAAGGCATAGGTCGTGCTCAATATCAACGGAACACAGCTCTTCAAGCTCAAGGCGAGCGGCTTCAGGTAACTCCGGAGCACCACCTGATGTATCTGTTTGATCCAGAGTAAGTGACACACTGATCTCTGAGGTAGTGATAAGATCGACCGAGATCTTATGCTTAGCAAGGATCTCGAACACCTTTGCCAAGAAGCCATATGCATGGAACATGTTAGCACTGCGTAGCGTAACCATAGTTTGGTTGCAGCGTAGGGCAAGCGCTCTAAATAGAGGAGAGCTCTCAACTTCTTGACGAATCCAAGTACCACCGAGCTCTGGTGCTTTAGAAGAGCCGACAAATACCGGGATTTGGTGGCGTAATGCAGGTACTAGAGTCGATGGATGCAAGATCTTCGCACCAAAGTTTGCCATTTCCGATGCTTCACTAAAGCTGATCTCTGGGATAGGAGAAGCTTTAGGTGCAATACGAGGGTCAGTGGTGTAAATACCCGGAACATCCGTCCAGATTTCTAGACCAATCGCCTTTACAGATTCGGCAATCAATGCTGCTGAGTAATCACTGCCACCGCGGCCTAAAGTCGTGGTGTTGCCTTTGCTATCAGCACCGATAAAACCTTGTGTAACGACAACTTGTTGTTGGCAAAGTGGAATCAGTTTCTGTTGCGCTAGAGCGGCAATATCTTCTAGTTGAGGTTCGGCTTTACCAAAATCATCATTAGTGCGCATCACATCTCTGATATCAAAGCGAACAGCAGGAGTGCCTCGTTCACGGATGATCTGAGCCAAGATGTGTGTCGACATCAACTCGCCACATGCGACAAGGTGATCCGTCAGTTTAGTGCTTGTTTGGAATGATGCAGCCTCGGCAGCGCTCGCAATGTCATCAAGAATGCTGTGAACTTCTTTTTCGATGCTGATTGGATCTGCGAGTTGGTCAAGAATTGCGTTATGAATCTCCGCTAATTGCGCCATTAATTCCTGACGACGTGCTTTATCTTGAACACCATTTGCCAGTTCAACCAGCAAGTTAGTGACACCAGAGCATGCACTACTCACGACCAGTTTCGTGTTTGAGTTGTTTTCAATAATGGCAGCACAACGGCTCATTGCTTCAAAGTTGGCAACACTTGTTCCACCAAACTTAGCGACATTAAAAGAACCAGCTACATTAGATGCACTCACGATATATCTCCCACGACTTCCTAAAATAAAATTACGGTTGGGTAATCCAACGTCCGATGTTTTTCGAAGAGAGTTTTAGAGCAAAAAGAGAGGAATTATTAGAATAGTAACCTCAGAAGCTCTTCACCATATAGAAATGGCGACAGTTGACGGGATTCAGCCCGCTCAACCGATAATAAAGGTCCTGCATCCTTTTATTATCTCGGCACTGCTCCCCATAAATGTTTTGTATTGGAAATGCGGTTCCACAAAACATCTGCCTGGGCAGTGCTCCTCTTCTGCTAGATAGCCGTTTCATTGAACGTTTTTGTGGTAACAATGTCAATCCGTAACTTGAGATAATTGAAAAATAATTTTAACAATGATGTGACAGTGGTTTGACCTCAATACTTATGGCTAATTGCTGAGGTAATCAATTTGCTTTAGGGTGGATTGTTCACAACATTAACGTAAGGGATGTACATGTCTAATTTCACACTCACTACTGCTATCGATAGCTTTTATCCACCACACCGAACGTTAATGGGACCTGGTCCTTCAGATATCTCACCTCAAGTGTTACAGGCTTTGAGCCGTCCAACCATAGGTCACTTAGATCCGCTGTTTATTGCGATGATGGACGAGCTTAAACAGCTTCTTAAATACGCTTTTCAGACTGAAAACGAATTTACGATTGCCGTTTCTGCACCGGGCAGTGCGGGTATGGAGACCTGTTTTGTTAACTTGATTGAGCCTGGTGAAAAGGTGATTGTTTGTCGTAACGGTGTCTTCGGTGAGCGTATGCGAGAAAACGTGGTGCGTTGTGGTGGCGAAGCCATCCTTGTTGATGACGAATGGGGCAAGCCCGTTTCAGTTGAAAAGGTAGAACAAGCATTGGCAGAAAACCCCGATGCCGTTGCTGTTGCATTTGTGCATGCAGAGACATCAACCGGAGCGTTATCTGATGCTCAAGCTATCTCTGCTGTCGCTCGTCAGTTTGATGCGTTAACGATTGTTGATGCAGTGACATCATTAGGTGGTGTGCCATTGCTGGTTGATGAGTGGCAGCTTGATGCGGTTTATTCTGGCAGCCAAAAGTGTCTGTCTTGTGTGCCAGGGCTATCTCCAGTGACTTTCTCTCAGCGTGCGGTTGATAAAATGAAAGCCCGTAAAGCACCAGTGCAAAGCTGGTTTTTGGATCAAAGTTTAGTATTAGGTTACTGGAGTGGAGAAGGTAAGCGTAGCTACCACCATACCGCACCCGTGAACAGCCTTTATGCTCTGCATGAGTCGCTGGTTTTGTTGAAAAATGAAGGCTTAGATAATGCGTGGTCTCGTCATCATGCGATGCACCAAGAGCTTAAAGAAGGCGTAGAAGCTCTAGGGTTAAAGTTTGTGGTTGATGAAGAGAGCCGCCTGCCGCAGCTTAATGCACTTTATTTCCCAGAAGGAATTGATGAGGCTAAGATCAGAACGCAGCTTTTAGAAGAATATAATCTTGAAATCGGTGCTGGGCTTGGCTCTTTGGCTGGTAAGGCATGGCGTATCGGCCTAATGGGTTACGGTGCTCGTAAAGAGAATGTCGCGTTGTGCCTAAAAGCGCTAAAAGATGTTTTGAAGTAGCTGCATGAACTGAAATTAAAAAGAAAAGCGCACGAGAGATCGTGCGCTTTTTTGTATCTACCCCAAGCTCCTACTGCCTACTAAGTGAAGCTTGCGTTGCGAATTCTTAACATTATTCTGCAGACGAAACGTTATCTTCTGCTTGTGACACTTTCTTATACTGAACCTTTGAAAAGTCTCTGTTAGGGAATAAAAAGTTCGCTTCGCTACGAATTTGCTCTGCTTTACTTTCTTCTCCTAGGCCTTGATACGCCAGAATCAGATTGCTGTAGAAAGCCGGTCTTGGTTTGCTCTTAATGATCTCCAGTGACCAATCGATGTAAGGCTGTATAAGGCTCGGGTCGGCTTTGTAGAGGCCGATATTAAGGTAAGTGCTGTATATATCCCAATCGTAGCGATCTTTCCACACCACTGGGTTCGTTACCTGCTTAAGAATGTCCGGATTTTTCGGCTTAGACAGTTCAAACTTAGTCAGTACATAGTTGGTGTGCAGGGCGCTCAACATATAAAAACTGACCAAAATAGGGAGCACTAAGCTCAACACTCTAAATAGGGTCTTGCTGATGATACTGAACGACTGTTGATAATGTCGGGAAGAGCGCTGATCTACCCAGTAAATCAATATAATGAATGTTATCCAGTGAATCGCCGAGTGGTAAAAAGGATACTCAAGTTGAGAGTGCAAAAGGATTGGGATAAATAACGCGAGCAGGGCTAGACGTGTTCCCTTTGCTGAACTTGTTATGCGTGACATCACCAATATTGCAGCAATCAAGATTCCGATGATTGGTACAATCCCCCCTTCAACTCCCCAAAACAGGAACTCATTGTGCGGGTGATCCATTGAAGGAAGACCTGGATGATAGTTCGAGTTGAGTTGATGTTGGCGAGCTGTATATAGCGTGTATTCAGACTCAAATTTCCCGTAACCATAACCTGTAAATGGCTTTTCGATCATCATATCTAAAGCTTGCGGGAACGTATAAGCGCGCGGGCTTTCTAGGTTTGCTCTCTTGCTAGCGATACTATCTGTCGCACTTAGGCTGATCACCGTAAAAGCGACGACGACACCGACGAGCACTGATGCGCACCATCCGTAGAAGCGTTTCTTGGTCGAGAACTTGTATAGATAGGGCAGAATGCAGATAAACCCAATGACAGCGGCCAACCATCCGGTACGTGATGCGATGATGATCAGCAAGGGCACGGTTAAGGTTGGAGTTAAATACAGTAGGAATGATTCGCTGATCTTATGGTTATATTTAGCCGGCTGCCTTGCTAAAAGGTAAGCGGACAGCACAAAACCAGTAGCAAGAAAGCTTGCCATTACATTCGGTTGTTGAAATATCCCATATGGTCGGTTTGCAGCAGTGTTGTAGCCAAATAGGTTGCCAGGTTCTAATAAGAAATATTGCACATAGCCAAATAGTGCTTGTATAACAACAGCAAGTACAATGAACCACAACATACGTTGCTTGTGTTTATTGCTGAACTTAAATTGCTGCAGCACCACAAATAAGGCAAAGCCCGTCCACAATCCAAGCAAGCGTCCTGACGCTCCTTGAGGTGCAGCATTGCTGTATAAAATGGGTAGCGTGAGTATGATGCAGCTAATCAACAAGCCAATTGTTAATTTGGAATACTTGAGTACTCGATTGGTCGCGAGTTGGTAAAAGCCAATCGCTAGCGTGAAGCTTAGCGCTAGCCAAGTGGTAGGGTTAAAGGATAGAGCAAGGCCCGAACCACCAGGATTCGGCATGAAAAAATGCATAGCTAACAAGAATACAACAGCTAAAGAAGCCAGAAATGCTTTGTTGAGTGGTAGCTGAGTGACCTGATTTTCTAGCTGAGTACCGCTAGTGTGTATTGTTGCCATAAATCCCTAACCTTATAAAAACAGAGCTTGTTCCTTCTGAAACAAGCTCTGTTACTTTAACATTTTTCTGTCTGCCCGCAGGGCGCTATTTTACACCTACTTCAAATTTAACATAGGCTTAAGGAAGCGAGCAGTGTGTGAACCTTCGACTAACGCCACATCTTCAGGTGTACCCTCTGCAACAATCTCACCACCACCTTGCCCACCTTCTGGGCCAAGATCTAGGATCCAGTCTGCTGTTTTAACGACATCTAGGTTGTGCTCAATCACGACAACTGTATTACCGTGATCACGCAGTCTATGTAATACCGTCAGTAGCTGCTGGATATCGTGGAAATGAAGGCCTGTTGTTGGCTCATCGAGAATGTATAAGGTTTTTCCCGTGTCTCGTTTAGACAGTTCACGCGCTAATTTAACACGCTGAGCTTCACCACCAGATAAGGTTGTAGCTGCTTGCCCTAAGCGAATGTAAGAGAGGCCAACGTCCATTAAAGTTTGCAGTTTACGAGCGATAACAGGTACCGGGTTGAAGTATTCACGAGCATCTTCCACAGTCATCTCTAGAACTTCGTCAATGGTTTTACCTTTGTAGCGGACCTCTAGAGTCTCACGGTTATAGCGCTTACCTTTACACACATCACAAGGCACATACACATCGGGTAAGAAGTGCATCTCTACCTTGATTACGCCGTCTCCCTGACAAGCCTCACAACGACCACCACGAACGTTAAAGCTGAATCGACCTGGCTTGTAACCACGAGAACGTGATTCCTGAGTGCCCGCGAATAGTTCACGAATAGGGGTGAAAATCCCTGTGTAGGTCGCAGGGTTTGATCTTGGTGTACGACCGATAGGGCTTTGATCTATGTCGATTACCTTATCAAAATGTTCTAACCCTTTAATCTTTTTGTGCTTTGCTGGAACTGCAGTCGTGGCACCGTTTAATTGAGTGTGGGCGACTTTAAAGAAGGTATCGTTGATAAGCGTTGATTTACCCGAACCTGATACGCCCGTAATACAACTGAACAAGCCAACAGGAATTGTCGCGGTCACATTCTTTAGGTTGTTCCCCGTTGCGCCAACGATCTCGACGACCTTCTTCTTGTCGATAGGCGTTCTCTTTTCAGGCACTGCAATTTCTTTAGCACCGCTCAGGTATTGGCCTGTCAAAGAGTTCGGGTTTTCGATGATGTCTTGCATGGTACCTTCTGCCACCACGTGACCACCGTGCACCCCTGCTCCTGGACCGATATCGATAACATGGTCAGCACAACGAATTGCATCTTCGTCATGTTCCACAACAAGTACCGTATTACCTAAGTCTCTCAGGTGAATTAAGGTTTGCAATAGACGTTCATTATCGCGCTGGTGGAGACCAATTGATGGCTCATCAAGTACATACATAACGCCAACTAAACCGGCACCGATTTGGCTCGCCAAACGAATACGTTGCGCCTCACCACCAGACAGCGTTTCAGCACTGCGTGATAGGTTAAGGTAGTTCAAACCAACGTTGACTAAGAAATGCAGACGATCATTGATCTCTTTCATCACTTTATCTGCGATCTGCCCACGTTGACCGTCTAGCTTCAATTCTTGGAAAAATTGTAGTGCGTCAGCAATGCTAAGTTCAACGATTTCCGGAAGTGTTGTATCACCAATGAAAACATTACGAGCTTCTAATCTCAGGCGAGTGCCATCACAGCTAGAGCACGATTTGGTTGAGATGTATTTAGCAAGATCTTCACGCACTGCGCTCGATTCAGTATCACGGTAACGGCGCTCCAAGGTATTTAAAATGCCCTCAAATGGATGACGCTTAACCCGAATATCACCTCGGTCATTGATGTACTTGAATTCCACTTCAGTACGACCTGATCCTTTTAGAATGATCTCTTGAGTCTTTTTCGGTAGAGAATTAAATGGCGCATACAGATCAAAACCATAATGTTCTGACAGCGACGTTAGCATTTGGAAATAGTAGTAGTTCTTTTGATCCCAACCTTTTATCGCACCTTCAGCAATGCTTAGGTTCTCATCTAAAATCACTCGGCTTGGATCAAAATACTGTTGAACACCAAGACCATCACACGTACCACATGCTCCTGCCGGGTTATTAAATGAGAACAGGCGAGGCTCAAGCTCTTGCATGCTGTAACCACATTTAGGACAAGCGAAGTTAGCAGAGAATACGATCTCTTCTTGATCCGTTTCGTCCATCCAGCCGACGACAGCGATACCGCCAGAGAGCTCTAATGTGGTCTCGAATGACTCGGCTAAACGCTGTTGAAGATCAGGACGAACCTTGAATCTGTCTACCACAACTTCAATGGTGTGCTTCTTATGAAGTTCAAGTGCTGGTGGATCGGATAGATCACAGGTTTCACCATCAATTCGGGCTCGGATAAAGCCTTGCGCAGCTAAGTTTTCCAGTGTTTTAACATGCTCACCTTTGCGCTCTTTGATAATCGGTGCCATCAACATCATCTTTGAGCCTTCAGGCAGTTCTAAGACCTTATCCACCATTTGACTGATGGTTTGTGCTGCTAGAGGGATGTTGTGGTCTGGACAGCGAGGTTCGCCTACTCGCGCATACAATAATCTGAGGTAATCATAGACTTCGGTAATGGTACCGACGGTTGAGCGAGGGTTATGTGAAGTCGATTTTTGTTCTATTGAGATAGCTGGAGACAGACCTTCAATATGGTCGACATCAGGCTTTTCCATAAGAGATAGAAATTGACGAGCGTAAGCAGACAGAGATTCAACATAACGACGCTGACCTTCTGCGTAGAGTGTGTCAAACGCAAGTGACGACTTTCCTGAACCCGATAATCCGGTGATGACAGTCAGTTTGTCACGTGGAATGGTTAGGTTGACGTCTTTGAGGTTATGCGTACGAGCGCCTCTAATTTCTATTTTATCCATCTCAATAGACCATGTAATTTTAAGTGGCTAAAGTATTACATAGAGTGAGATTTGTGCAAAGTTTTACTGGATAAAAAAACAGTAAACAAAAAGGGCGACTCAAAGAGTCGCCCTTTCTAAAATCAGTAACGTTAGTGATTAACCAGTCGTTATGCTTCTTTCTTGGTCGAGTGTTTACCTAGCTCGATTTGCTGCTGGTCTTTCTTGTATAGGTTTTCGAAGCAGTAGTTTGTTGCTTCGATATAGCCTTCAACACTACCACAGTCAAAACGTTGGCCTTTAAATTTGTAAGCCAATACACAGCCTGCTTTTGCCTGTTTTAGCAATGCATCAGTGATCTGGATTTCGCCGCCTTTACCTGGTTCTGTCTGCTCGATTAATTCAAAGATATCTGGAGTCAGAATATAACGACCAATGATCGCTAGGTTGCTTGGTGCTGTACCTTGCTCTGGCTTCTCTACCATGTCATCAACTCGGAAAAGGTCATCTTTGATCATTTCGCCAGAGATAACACCGTACTTGTGAGTCTCTTCTTCTGGAACTTCTTGTACAGCAACAATAGAACAGCGGAACTGTTTGTATAGCGCAACCATCTGAGCTAGCACGCCTTGTTGCTCGTTCACACAAAGGTCATCAGCAAGTACTACTGCGAACGGTTCATCGCCTACAAGTTCGCGACCCGTTAAAATAGCATGGCCAAGGCCTTTCATCTCACGTTGACGAATGTAGGTGAAGTTTGCCGCTTCAATCGTTTCACGGATATTAACCAATAGGTCTTCTTTATTGGTGCCGCTAATCTGGTGCTCAAGCTCGTAGTTTTTATCAAAGTGATCCATGATCGAGTGCTTACCACGTCCAGTAACGATGCACATTCCATCCATACCAGCTTCGATAGCTTCCTCTACACCGTATTCAATCAGAGGTTTGTTTACTACAGGCATCATTTCTTTAGGCATTGACTTGGTTGCAGGTAAAAAACGTGTACCGTAGCCAGCTGCCGGGAAAAGGCACTTTTTGATCATGATAAGACCCTTTATCTATAATAATTATTGATTCAACCTGAGTGGTTGATATTTCTGAGGGCAACTCTAGCATAAGTTATGTCGAAAATTCAGCAATAATAGCCATGGTTTACTAGAGCTTCCCTCAAAATTATCGTCAGACTAAGAGGTGGGTCGATTATGCAAGCAGGTTCTGGTTTGCCCATGCTATCGCTTGAACTCTATTTTTTACCGCAAGCTTACGGAATATTTGATAGAGGTGAGATTTAACCGTGAACTCACTAATAAACAAGTCATCGGCGATTTGTGTGTTTGAAGACCCGGATTGAAGACAGCGAATCACCTGGATCTCACGAATGGTTAAATCAACATTGGTTGGTGTGGTGTTGGTATTGACCATATTGCGATAATAAAACAACAGTTGATTGGTTACCTTCCTTGGCAGCCAGTTATCGCCATCAATGACTTCTTGAAGACCACGAGCAATCTTGTCCTTTTGTTCAGTGTTGTAAAAGAGTCCTTTTAGTACCCCATAGGTAAGAAGCTCTGAGGTTGGAAGTTGCTGGGGGACATTGAATAAAATGATTTCGTGATTTTTCCACATAACAGTCAGGTTAGGACAAATAATCAGTAGTTGTGGTACCTCTCTGTAATCGACGAGCAAGATCCGGTTACTCCGCTTTCTATCAACTAGCATTAATTCGTCGGGTGTCATTTTGTAGAGAACAATAGATAAATGCTTTTCTATCTCTTTTACATGTAGATAGGTATCGTTTGGGTCGATGCACAGAAAGTGTAAAGTGCGAGCGTATCTTGATTTTCTCATTGAAACGTCCTGTTTGAGTGGGATTAGATTCCACGTTGTCATGCAGGCTTTAGCTTCTCTAGCGCCTTGATAGTGACTTGCGTTGAATATCAATTATCAAAGTAAATGAGTGGTTTGTAAGTGGAGAAAAAAGCAACATCGCTCTGAATATCATGATTTGTTACGTTTTTATTCTTTGTAGTGAGGAGAGAATAGGAATGCGATTTATCACTGCAGAAAAGCATGCTATTCTTGTGCGCTAAAATTTTCTGAGACTATGAATTTAGACGGAGCAAATCATGGCTAGCCGTGGAGTTAACAAAGTTATATTAGTGGGTAACCTAGGTAATGACCCTGAAATTCGTTACATGCCAAATGGCGGCGCAGTAGCGAACATTACCATTGCAACGTCAGAGTCATGGCGTGATAAAGCAACTGGCGAGCAGCGTGAAAAAACAGAATGGCACCGTGTTGCTCTGTTTGGCAAGCTTGCGGAAGTTGCTGGTGAGTACCTACGTAAAGGTTCTCAAGTTTACATTGAAGGTCAACTTCAAACACGTAAATGGCAAGATCAAAGCGGTCAAGATCGCTACACAACTGAAGTGGTTGTTCAAGGCTTCAATGGTGTAATGCAAATGCTTGGCGGCCGTGCTCAAGGTGGTGCTCCTGCTCAAGGTGGCATGGGTAACAACCAACAGCAAGGTGGTTGGGGTCAGCCACAGCAGCCACAACAACAGCAACAACAATACAGTGCTCCCGCTCAACAGCAGCCAAAAGCACCTCAACAAGCACCTCAGCAGGCTCAACCTCAATATAATGAGCCGCCAATGGATTTTGATGATGACATCCCATTTTGACACCTCCAATAATGGAAAAACTTGATTTATTATTGAGTGAATAGTTTAAAGCCCCGTTTTTACGGGGCTTTTTTGTTTTCTGCTTAAAAAATAAACTTGATTTAAAGTTGCCACCTTACTACAATAAATTAAACTTGATTTATGGTGATGATATGGAACTTCATCGAGAACAACTCATTTTTCAAAACGGAGAGCGTTTCTCCTGTTTATCGGATGCTAATGGTGTGCCTGATTTCTGGACGACTTTGTTCCTTACAACGCACTATAGAGGGTCAACCCAAGAGACAATGAGGAACATTTCGAATGTTCTCGTTCATTTTCTACTTTGGGATGAAATGCAGGAACAACCTTTCTTTGAAAAGGTTATTGGTATTGCGGATGCAGATGAAGCGGCTCCAGCGAGCCAATTTTCACTACCAGAATTCCTTTCAACGCTTGAAGCTAGATCTCTAGCTCACCATTGCAAACTTCAGACGAAAGCTGTACGGCGTAAGCACACGCAGAAAACTGAAAGCAACGTAATTTCTATGAGAGCACAGTTACCTTCATCTGTGGTTCCAGATGAGGTAGTAGGAGTGAAGCTACACCGTCATCGCCTGAAGGTCGTAGCTGAGTTTCTTCACTTTATGGTAGATGTAGGTCTACGCCATTACTCCCATTACGCTTATTACTTAGATGCTGCTGAAAAAGTTAAGCAAGTGATAATTAAACAGCGACCAAAACGACAAGGCGCTCGTGCAAAACGAAATGATCCTGACAAGAAGGCACCACCACCCGAAGTTTTTGAAGAAATTATGCGAATTGCTGAGCCTGAATGTATAGATAACCCCTTTACAGCTTTGGTTCGCGAAAGGAATTATCTAATTATCAGAGTGCTTTATGACACAGGTATGCGTGTAGGGGAACTACTTCAGTTAAAAGTCGCTGATGTAAATTTCGCGGCGCAAACCATTTCAATCGTGCGTCGGCATGATGATCCTGAGGACATCTGGAGGGGGCTTGAACCAAATGCTAAAACACTGGAGCGCGATCTACCAATATCCCTTGAGCTGACAGATGTGTTGCGCGATTACGTGATAGGAGAAAGGAGGCATATAGTACAAGTACTTCCTGCAAGCCAAAGCCATGGTTTCTTGTTTGTTTCCAGTAAGAATACTGTCGGGCAACCGTTGAGTATCAAGCAATGTTCCAAGCTCCTATTGAAGATTGCTCGTGATAAAGGGCTGGCTTCGTTTATTGAAGCGGAAGGTATTAAGGTGGATAAGTTGGCAGGCGCTCACGCATATCGACATAACCGAAACAATTTAATTTCCAGAATTATCGATATAAATAACCGTTTAGCGCGTGAGGAAGGGCGAATGGATGACATTATATCTGAAAAGAAAGAGATACAAATACGCATGTACATCATGGGACATAGTGATGAGAAGTCTGCTGAAGTTTACAACCTTCGCCATACAAAGGAATCGGCTGAAAAAATCAGTATGACACTTATGAAGGAAGAGTCAGAGAAGATGCGCAAATTCAATGGCAAAGTTAATGAGGTTGCAGAAGAAGAGCTTAAGAAGCTTATTCCTAGCGTATTGGGAGTTGCCTATGAGCTTTCTGATAATGCTGAAAAGGAGAATAAATAGTGAATGCAGCAGTTGAATTTAAGCTCCCTAAATGTGAACCACTTCATCGAACCTCCAAGGCTGGTTATAAGTTCGATGTACATTCTGAATTTTGGAAACTTGGTCATGATTATACCCTCAATTGGGGGCTGTTAAACTATCAGAAGGCTGACTCAGAGCTTTGCCAAGGCTTGAGGTTAACCTTGGCGAGAATGGCTGAGGAAGTATCTGAATCTCATATAAAGGGTTGTTATACCTACATTAGGCGTTATTTTCTTGATACTCCCCATTACACGGGGGGAGAAATTACTGATACACAAATTTTAAATTTGAAAGCGAGTCTAGATAAGGAAAATGAGTATAAGCTAGGTACTATTCGTGCGCTTTTACGCAACTGGATTGACTGGGAATATTCAGGCGTCCAAAAAGGCATGACGCCATTCTTAGATAGTCTCAAGCTTCATGGGAATGTTAAAGGGAAGGCTGTCTTACATAGCTGTCCCCACTCTGGGCCTTGGACTGTTACGGAGCAGCAATTACTTATGAGTTGGGCAGCTAATGCATTCTTAACTGAGCAGCTAACTCTACGTGAATATGCATGGTTCATGATTTGCTATCAGACGGCACGACGTCCGATTCAACTTCGCCAGCTACGGATCTGTGATCTTAATGTTGAAGTAGTCAAAGGAAAACAAATCTACTCAGTTTCTGTGCCTAGAGCCAAAAAACGTGGTGAAGATGGTGGCTTTCGTAAGAGTTTTCGCTCACTCAATATTACTGAAGATTTGTTTCTAATTTTGATTAACTTAGCAGAGCAAGTTCAGAAACTGGCGAAGAAAAAATTGCCCAAATTGACGAAAGCAGATCTTACAGAATTGCCTCTTTTTGTTGGTAAAGAAGAGCAATTCGATGAGATTTGTACTGTAGATGAGTTTCGTAGCTCCCTAAAAGATGAGCCTGCGAAACTTCACATGAATGTACAGGGTTCATCAGATTTAACTAGAGTTGTTAGCAGAAAATGCAGTGCAATCTCAGAGCGAACTGGTGAAACTATTCACTTCACACCCACTCGTTGTCGCCGCACGCGTGCAACCAATTTAGTTCGTCATGGTATAAGTGGGGTTCAGCTTGCTTACCTGTTAGATCACGAAGATACCCAGAATATAGGTGTTTATACAGGGTATACCCCAGAACTAGCTCTTCGAATTTTTGCCAAAATGAATGAAGCTATGAGCTTTTTAGCTGCAATGTTTGAAGACCGTCTGATAACTGATGAGTCAGAAGCAGTTCGTTCAGGGGATCCCGCGAGCAGAAGACACATTAGTGGAATGAAGCATGTCGGAAACTGTGCTGGTAGTGCTTGTGATAGTGGCGTCAAAATTTGTGTGTCATGTGCTCGTTTTCAGCCGCTTCTACATGCACCATGGGATGAGCTTTTGGTTGATTTAACTGAGGAAATGGAAGACCGCCGAGAGAATGGTGCTAGTGATTTAGTTCTTCAGTCTTATGACCTAGCGATTGTTCATGTCGCTGCAATTATGAAAGCTTGTGATTATAAAATTCAAGCACTTAATGAGGGGGCTGCATGAGTGTGATTCCTTTTAAATCCAGAAAAGAACTTACCTGTGAACAGAACCTCAAAGCTTTTACAGACCGAGCTAAATTCGAGCTAACACTGTATGAAGATCAAGGTGGTTTCAAGTCAGTTAACTGGAAAACAGCTAAGAACCTTGGCATGCAGTTTACAGAATATGAGTCTTCTGCTGGAAAAGCTGATGGCAAACCATTTGAACAGCCTTTCTTAGATTTTGCTCGTGCTTATGTTCGAGAGCAACAGAGTATAAAGGAAATTGCCCCTAGTCATATGATGCGGGCGCTTAAAGCAACATATTGTGGATTGAAGGAAGTTCATGGCATTGCTGACATATTGTTACTTGATGAACCTACAATTACTAAGGCTAGAGAGTCTGTAGAAGATCGACTGACACCACAGGCTCGTTATGGCACTGGCGGTCATATGAAAAAGCTCTTTAAATGGCTAAAAGATAATAGAATATGTTTGCGTCACACCCCTTGGAAGAAAAGTCCGTGGCCTAGGCAAAAAGATCGCGCTGAAGGAACATCAAAAGATGATCGGGATTGGCAAGAAGAGCGCTTACTCGAAAGTCATGAATTGGCTGCTTTAGCTGATGCGTTTACCAAGGCAAAGAAGCCTTATGAAGTTTATTGGTCGAGCTGTGCTGTTTTACTTATGTTTGCGCCAAACCGCGCTGGTGAGCTGTATTTTCTGACCACGGATTGCCTATTCGAGACCACTGCTATTGAGACTACTCAAAATCCAGATACGGGTGAAGTCGAAGAGAAGGAAACTGTAGTTTTAAATCTACGATGGAAAGCAGCTAAGGGTGGAGGGACAATCCTAAAACCAGTTCATCCTAAGTTAGAGCAGACCGTGAGAGAGGCCGTCGCTCGACTCACAGAGCTTGGTAAGCCAGCGCGAGAGGCGGCAGCTTGGGCAACTGAGCATCCCAATAATTTCTTTCGTCACTCAGAGTGTATTACTAGTTTGAATCATGGAGAAAACGAAGCTCTAACCTATGCCGAAATGTGTGCTGCTATGAGGCTTACTCCAAAGAGTAAAGTTTCTGCTGATACTATGGATGTACAGCAAATGGCTCTTGCATTGAGTAGTCCCAAATGGTTCTTGAACTTGATAAAAGACAAGAACCAGATCTCCTATCGTGATCTAGCTGAATACACAGTGATGAAATACTCTAAGCAGTATCCTAGTTGGCCGAACATAGAAGAAGTTGGAGCGCCTGTTAGTAAAGCTTTATGTCTTGTGAGAGACAATGAATTTCATAAAGATTTCTTGGCTAAAGAGTATAGCTGGGTTACTCCGAGCGTAAATGAGTTCAATACTGCTTTGGGATCTTCAGATAGCCGAACAGAAGTTAAAGATTCAATGTTTGAACAATTGAATATCCGTAATGAAGATGAATCTCCAATCGCTATTTCTACTCACCAAATTCGAACATGGCTATCTACAATGGCTGAGCGCGGAGAAATGGACTCTCTGGATCTCGCGATGTTTGCAGGTCGCACACGAATTCAAGACAACAAAGCATATGATTTGCGTACACCTGAAGAGAGGGAGGCGACAGCTCGTGCTGTTCTCAATATCCCTAAAGCTAGTGTTCTTAGCTTACCCAAAGATAATGGACTTAGAGCCATTGAAGCAGTGAAAGTAGGTGTGCCAATTACTTATGAAATGTTAGGGAATCAGAATCGTGTTGGAGCAGCGCAGCCTACTGGATGGGGAGTATGCGAGCATGATTGGACGATGGCTCCATGTACAAAAGCGGGTGATTGCGTGGCTTGTAAAGATCATGCCTGCATCAAAGGTTTGCCCAAAAGCTTGGAACGACTTCGAAATCTGGAACTGGCTCAAACCAAAGAGTTTGAAATATCGGTAGACGCTTGCCGTCGCGGTGAATATGGAGCTGAAGCTTGGCTGAAATTCAATGGTAGACGATTAGCGATCACACGCACTGTGATCAAAATGTATGAAGACGGAAATATTCCAGAAGGAACAGTAATTCGAATTCCGAAAGAGTTAGATCCCACTGAGACACAAATAGCTCTCATCGAAAACGGTTTGAAAGTCGATATTAATGTTCAGGATTCCGTTAGCCAAAGTGTGATTGATCGTACTCAGAACGAACTACTAGCACTGTTTGGAGGTGAGGCATGAAAAAGAAGATTATTACAGACAAAGAGCTTCCAATCGTAGAGGACGTGCTAGCAAAATGGTCGGGTAAACTCACTTGGCCTGCGTTTGCAGATGCGCTTGCCAAGCGCCTAAATCGCGACTCAATATCGACATTTACTCTTATGGGAGACGATGGGATCAAGCAGGCTTTTAAGCGTCGAAAGCAGACGCTGAAAGATAAACCTCAAGTGATGACTGAGACTGGGGACGTCACCATTGATGCTCTTCTTAAGGAAAATGCTGAACTCAAGGGGCAAATTGAGCACCTAAAAGCAGAGCATTCCGTGAAAGAAAAAATCTGGAAAGAGACATTTATTCGTTGGCAATACAACCTATCTCAAATGCCCAATGTAGATATGTCCAAGCTACAGCAAAAGATTAATGAACCCCTTCCCCAAACAGACAGGGATGCTTGAGGGAGGCCGCTATGAGTCAATTGAAAGCACAAGAAACGATTAACCGCCTTATGAACTGGATTGCTGAACGGGACGAGTTGAATGACTTCGGAGAGTACCGCAATGGAGACAAGGTTAACCGAGCAAATCTTATTGATGAAGGTGTGTTGAAGCGGTCTCAACTAAGTGTCAATGGAAACCCTAAGCTCAGAGAGCTTCTAGTTGAGGCAGAGAGGCGTTGGTATGGAGAGTCTAATGAATCCATTGCTTCTCATAAAGATGCGCGAGAGAGAGCCGAGCGGCGATCTAATCAGAATTCAGCAGAAGTGAGTAGACTGAGGAAAGAGTTGGCTGAAGTTAAAGCTGAATTAAGTCCACTTAAATCTGAACTTGCTTCGCTCAGGTCTGAGAACCAAGAGTTACGTCAAGAGCTGGGTATTCAGAAGTCGCGAGAAGCTGCGGTGGTTCGTAATTATGGGGAGTTGTCTGGATGGGATTGATGACAGTCCAAGTAACGAACATTCGTCAATTTCATCAGGCGACAGCGATAGCTGTTTCGCATGATGGCTCCCAAGTGCCGAGAACTAGAACTTTAGCCATTAGTTTTCCCCAAAACGTTTTTTCTGAGGTGAAAGTTGGCACTCTTTGGGAGGTTCAAGGAGAGTTGACCAGTCAGACGTATGAAATTGAAGGATGGCGTCATACAGAAGATTTGCTAGTAGCTAAAAGTGCTGTGTTTAAAAGGCTTTCTGGAGAAGTGTTGGCTTTCTATTTGGCTAAGAATGTCGAAGGCGTAGGTAGTGTCATAGCAAGTAGAGTCGCTCGTACCGAGAATATTGAGCAAATTATCCTCGACAAAGACATCGAGCGGCTTTGTTTGATAAAAGGCGTGGATAAACAACGTGCCTATTCACTTGTCCACTACTGGCCTGATGGGCAAATGATGGAAGCGATTGAATGGGTGCAGAAGGAAAATATGAATCCGCACCTTGGCCGAAGAATGATTGAAGTGTTTGGGCCTAAAGCTATTCAAACCGTCAAACAAAACCCTTTTCTACTATTGGCGCTGGGCGCAACATGGAAAGAAGCCCTGGCTCTGGCTGAGTCGTTAGATATGAGTCTCGATAGCCCCCAAGTGCTTTGTGCTGTAGCTGAACAGGCTGCTGCAAATTTGACTCTTAAAACGGGTGATATTGTCGTTCACGAAGAAGCCTTGTGTGCTGCTGCTTTTAAGCTCATAAGACGCAAGAAAGCGTTGAAGTCCATGGTTGATGTTGCCATAGCACACAACATATTAGTCAGAGTTGGCGATAAAGGGTTAGTTCCGATAGGAAGCGCACTAATCGAAGACAAAGTTGCTCGAACGATCACTGACAAAATCAATAGAAAACGGGGTGAAGGGTCACTCTTAGCGATATGGGAACGAGCAGTTACTGAAACAAATGTTCGTGCCGCTTTATCTCAATTTGAGAGCACGCTGCCGTTTGAGCTGACAAAAGAGCAACGAGAGGCGGTAATAGGTGCAGTTCTTGCCCCTGTTGCTTGCATTTCAGGTGGCGCAGGCACTGGTAAAACAACCATTCTACAGGCTGTCCTAGCAGTTTATCGAGTGCTCGCTGATGAGTTAACTATAAAGCAGGTTGCTCTCAGTGGGCGAGCTTCTCAGCGTATGTCTGAGAGTACAGGGTATGAAGCTTGCACTATCGCGAAATTGATTTCTGACCACTTGGGAGAAGGCAAGAAACCATTGCCAGAGCATATTCTTCTTATTATCGATGAAGCATCAATGATCGATATCTTCTCAATGTATCGGTTGTGTGGGATTTTGCCTGAAGCTACGCGCATTTTATTTGTCGGTGATGTAGCGCAGCTACCTCCTATTGGGGCTGGGTTAGTGTTTCATAGTTTAACCAAGCCTAATATGCCCTTGCCAACCTTTAACCTTTCGCAAGTGAAGAGACAGGCTTCGGAGTCAGGTATTTATCGCTTTGCCACCGCTATCAGGAATAGTGAAACCTATCAATTGCCATTGACAAACAGGCTGTTATCAGAGAGTGAAGATGCAAGTCTGGAAACAGAGATGACTCTGGATAGGGCTTATGACCTTTGGTGTCAGGCGGGAGGAAGAGATAATACTGTTCTGTTATCGCCTGTGCGTAAAGGAATACTCGGTGTAGACAGCATTAACTCTGATTTCCAGAAACGTGTAGGTGGGAATCGTAAGTTGGTGAAGAATCCGCTTATTCCTCATTTTGAGTGGCGCAATACTAAGGGACAGTGGCTGTTAGAAGGCGATCCTGTGATGGTAAACCAAAATGACTATGCATTGGACGTTCGCAATGGAGACTTGGGCTATATTAGTGAGGTGTTTGACACGGTTTTTGAAGACGGCTCAGTGGGGACTTTGATGTTAGACAGCGGCTCGATTCCACTAACAATCGAACTCTTAGAAAAGCTTGAATTAGCGTATGCTATTACTGTTCATAAAAGCCAAGGATCACAGTGGACAACCACGATTATGACCTTACCTGAAGAAGCCAGTCATATGATCGATCAAACTCTCCTCTACACGGGAGCTACTCGCCCAAAGCAACAACTTGTTATTATGGGTACACAGTCTTCAATCGAGACAGCAGTACGCAAAGGTAATATCGCTCTCAAGCGGAAGGTTTGCTTAGGTGGTTTAGTTTCACAGGCTGCGCAATTTTAATACACTGCTTCGACTTCATTTCAAGGTCAAAAAACAGCTATAGGGATGTTTTCTCTGGTATTATTATGCAACATATAGAGTAAGAGTTAATAGGGTTGCTTTCCTGATGTTATTAGACCTAAGAACCAAGTATATACAAGGAGTTAGTGGTTATGATTCAGTATGATGTAGTGATTTCATTTGCAGGTGAAGATCGGCATGTTGCCGAAGAGATTGCTTCATCTCTCGTCACCAAGGGCATCAATGTATTTTATGATGAGTATGAGCAAGCGAACCTGTGGGGGAAGGATCTCTACGAACATTTAATAAAAATATACAGAGATGAATCAAAATATTGCCTAATGGTTCTTTCCAAAAATTATGTTGAGAAACAGTGGACAAATCACGAGCGTAAAGCTGCTCAAGCTCGTGCATTTAGAGAGCACAGGGAGTACATTCTACCATTACGTTTAGATGATACGGAAGTTGAAGGTATTCTGGATACTACAGGTTACATTGATTATCGAAAAGTAGAACTTGAGCAGCTAATAGACATGCTCGCTTCAAAAGTATTTGAATATAATCAGGATCATGGAATTGAATACGAAATAGTCAAGGTTGAGGACGTATTTCGTCATCAAGGCATTGCTCCTAAGGGGGGCGAAGCGATTAAAGACAAGCATATGACTACGACATGCCCTGCATGCAATAAAAATCAAAAATTAGATGAAGCGAGCCTGTCTTTAGAACAGGATGAAACCATCTATACCTGTAAAAATGGTTGTCAACCGATTGTAGTCGTCGGTAGACCAGGTATTGTCGCTTGGCCTGGAAGAGGATATCGATTAGGAGACCATGTTATACGAAACGTTAAAGATGTCTTGGTCAAAACAAATGATATGGCTGTTCCGATCGTGTTGGATGGTAGACAAGCGGCACTAATGAAAACTAGACCTAAAGCCAGTTAAAACACACTGTGTTACTCGTGGAACCCGCTAGCGGCGTTATATGTTATAAAGTTATAGATAAAAATGCTACCAGTTACATTATCGGATGAGAGCCGTGGAAAGTAAGCTAAAGCACTTAGAGTTTATTCAAAACGTCATTGCGCGAATGAATTCAAATTCATTTTTGACTAAAGGGTGGACTATTACCTTGATTTCAGCACTATTTGCGTTAGCCGCAAAAGACGCAAATATTCAGTATGTACTGGTAACATATCTAGTTACCCCTGTATTTTGGGCGTTAGATGGTTTCTTCATCTCACAAGAGCGGCAATACCGACAGTTGTATGACGAAGTTCGCTCAAAGATGGAAAGTGAGATTGACTTCTCAATGGACGTGTCAAAGTTCAACTGTGGGCGTAACACATGGTTTTCTGGTGTTTGGTCTAACACTCTAATCCCCTTTTACGGTATTACAGTGATGGTTACTGTTATGGTTATGTTTTTCATTGGTGCATAGTAGGGTCGGAATAGAGAGTCTGAGCCATTTTAGGTATGGTGATTAGCTGCTCCTCTATGTCGTACGAAAAGTTCTTGGTTTAAAAATGAGTGCTTACAACACTGATAAAATACTTGATTTACTGAGGTTAACTTTCATTTATTCATTGTAAATAAAGCTTTTTTAGAAAAGTTTGATTTTAAATGAAGGTGATTACAGTTAATGTCTATTGTAAATGTTAGTTTTTTATTGTGTTTTGTGTGTTTTTAGTCACCCACTCACCCATCGTGTCTTCATTTTTGGTCGCGGTTTCCATTTTAGATCCTGTTTTTAATATATTATAAAGACAGTATTAAATTGGAAAAAGCCGCGTTCATCGCGGCTTTTTGTTACCTACAATTCTTAACGCTTTATTTACAACGTCAATTTATAGTATAAGTAGCAATACGGTATAATGTGAGTTGAAAAGGATTTCGTTATTCATGAGATATACCCCGACACTAAAATTGAGCACTCGATTGGTCGCATTTGTCACCGTGATAGTGATCAGCGCGATGTTCATTCTTTTTATTGGTGGCACACTTTCCTTTAAGCGTATTGGACAGGAATATTTAGACCATTATTTGGTTGGCATTGTCGACGTTGTAGATAAAGAGATGGAAGACCCTGACGCCGCGTATTCAATGCAGCGTTGGATGCCTAAGATGTTGCAGGCAAGCAATATTGTTGAGATGAAACTCTCGAACAAGACCGGCATCGTTTATCGTTTCAAAGATACCTCCCCACAAATTGATCCCAATCGTCTTTATGAGAAAAGCTTCATTTTAGAGCGTAATCAAGGCTACCGAATCGAATTTAAAGCACTTCCTCCTTATATTGGCTACAACTACTCAATGGAAGCGATGTGGTCAATTACTTTGGCTGTCGCATTGGTTCTGTTCTGTCTTGCTCGCGGTGTTCGTTGGTTGAAAGAACAACTCATGGGTTCTGAAATCTTGGAAGAGCGAGGAAGAATGATCTTGGCCGGTCAGGTTGAAGCTCATGCAAAGGGAGATGAGCGAGAGTGGCCTTATACCGCAAGCGAAGCCTTAGATGTATTGATTGAAGAGCTACAAGATGCTCGTCAAGAACGAAGTCGCTTTGATACCTTTATTCGTACCCATACTTTCCTAGATAAACTCACGGGAACGGCAAACCGAGTTTTATTCGATAATAAGCTGGAATCGGCACTGCATGAAAGTGGTGCTCGAGGCGGTGTGTTACTGATACGTATCGACGAATGGGAGCAAGTTAGTGATGCTAACGATAAGCAAACCACAGACGGCTTTATTATTGAAGTCGGTGAAGTACTGTCGAATATCGTTCAACGCTATCCCGATGTCATTTTTTCTCGCTATTACGAAGCGGACTTTGCTGTATTTATCCCTCATCAGGGCGCAAAAGATATTGCGACCTTGGCTGCTCAGTGTTTAAGGCAGTTAGATAAGCTAACTCCGCCAGAGCCTTTAGAGTCGGATAACTGGTGTCATATTGGTGTGACCATGTATACCGAAGGTGAGCGTCATAGCCAGATCATGGATGAAACGGAAACGGCACTAAAGAGTGCTCAGTTAGAGCGTATTAATAACTGGAGCCGTTACCCGAAAGAGAATAAGAATGAGCTTGATAGAGGCAGTGTTCGTTGGAGAACATTACTTGATAAAGCGCTGCTTCCTGAAAATTTAGTAATCTTTGCTCAGCGGTGTTATCTTATGCCGGAATCTGGTCAAGTTAATGAATTACATAGAGAAATATTTACTAGAATTCAGGATCCTGACAAAGGTTTATTGAAATCGTCTCGATTTATGCCTGCGGTAGAGCAAGTGGGTTATCAAGCTCAAATGGACCAATCGGTTCTAAAGGTTGTGTTGAAATCGTTGAAAGAATCAACTCAACCTATCAACTATTCAGTGAATCTGAATGTTACCCCGTTTGCTAATAAACAGCACTTTAAGTGGTTTAGGAGTGAGTTGTTACAGCTCTCTGCTCAACACCGCTCTCAGCTTGCGTTTGAGTTTCCAGAAGGGCACTTGATTGCTCATCTTGATTATATGAGACCGGTGGCAAAGATGTTGCGAGGTTTAGGGTGTAAAGTTGTGGTTGGCCAAGCTGGGCGAACCATTGTTAGCACTCACTATATAAAGGATTTGAAGGTTAATTATATTAAGCTTCATCGAAGCCTAATAAAGAAAATCGACCAAAGGCATGAGAACCAACTGTTTGTTCGCAGCTTAATTGGGGCGTGTGGTGATTCTCCAACTCAAGTTATTGCCGTTGGAGTCGAGACAAAACAAGAAAAGAATACCTTGATAGAGTTAGGCATTAACGGCTATCAAGGGAGATATTTCGACGAAGAACAACAAATTATCCCTTTGCCTAATCAAGCAGAAAAAGCCGCGAAAGCGGAATCTGTTGTCAAAGTTGGACGAAGAAATCGATGGCGTAAGAGTAGTAGTTAAGAATGAATTTTAAAGCGATTTTAGACAAAATAAAGCCAACGAATAATAAAGGTAGCTCGCAAGTTGTCTTGCTGGGCAATGACGCCATTTATATTTCATCGACAGAACAAGATCCTCAAGTAGCCAGCATTCCCGTGGTTAATGGGGACTGGGAGAGTGCGCTAAAAAAATCGCTTAGCAGTGAGGCGTTTACCAGTAATAGCGTCCAACTGATTGTCTGTGCTAACTACTACCAAACCTACCAAATTGATAAACCGGACATTCCAGAGAGTGAATGGTCGGTAGCACTGCCTTTTTTACTCAAAGATCTTGTTTCAGAAAGAGTCACGGAAATTACTGCGAGTGCGGTCGCGTTACCAACGTCGAACAAGCTGCAAGTATATGTCCTGCCTAAAAAGCTGTTGGACAAGCTTTTGAATATCACTAATTCGGCTCAGATTGAATTAATAGGTGTTGCTCCTGAAGATGAAATCTGGGGTTACAGTGCAGGCGAACTGTCTAATTTCATTCTTTTACAACGTAGCGTCAATTCACACTTTAAATTGGGTGCGTTTGTCGAAAATACCGTTTGTTTTCAAAGAACCATCCGCAGTGTTGTGCCACCTTTAACGGGTGTTGCGTCAAGTGCTCTGCAGTTAGATGGCCTCGCTTTAGAGCTTCAACGCTCGATTGATTACCTTTCTTCTCAAATTAAAGGCACCCAGCTTCACCAGCTTAAAATCTGTTGTGACGAAGAAGATGAAGCAGAGTTACAAAGTGCCTTAAACAGTACATTGAGCTCGACAGTTTCACTGTTGGTTGAAGGTGAGCGTGATAATTCAGAGAGTTTGTTGCTTAAACTTGCAGCTGAAAAAGAGACGTTTAAGGTCAATCTTTACCCTGAACACCTTAAGCCTAAAAAAGAATATTTTACGCTGACCAATGTTGTTGCGAGCTGGGGAGTAATTTGTGTTTTGATGCTTGGTGGTTACTTCGCAATGCAGTATCAAGTTTCTAATCTAGATAAAGAGCTAACAGCCCTGCAACAAGACTCGAATCAACTTAACAAGCAAGTTAACCAATTGAATAGTAAGTTAACTCAGCATAAACCGTCTCCAGAGAAAGTCGCGGCGGTTGCGCGTCTCAAACGTGAGACTGAGGCTAAAAAAGAGGCTTTGAAGGCTGTTGGACAATACGACGAATCCCAACAAGTCGGGTATTCTGGCGTCATGAATTCCTTAGCTAAATTAGGCCGAAATGACATTTCTCTTTCGCACATCTACATGACCCACGATACTTTAGATCTTAGTGGCTTGGCTCGTAACGCAAATGTCGTTCCGAACTGGATTGGTCAGTTTAAAAGTGAGCTTAATTTAGTCGGACGCACTTTTGAAAAACTAAAAATTGGCCGTAATGATCAGGATGTGGTGACGTTTGAGCTAAGTACTCGTCGGGAGAGTAAATAATGCAGCAGTGGAACCAGCTGAGCGATAAGTTTCTTGCATTAAGTCAAAGAGAAAAATGGCTACTTTTTGTGTGTGGTTTTGTTGGCCTATCGATGTTGTTGTTCACCTTATTGGTTGAGCCTGCGTATCTCGATCTACAAGCTAAAAATGCCAAGGCGAGCAGCCTGACTCAATCGAATCAAAGGCAGCAAGGTGAGTTACTTGTTCTGCAAGCTCAGTTAAACAAAGACCCAGACAAAGAAATTAATCGAGAGTACAAAAAGCTGCTGGTGGAGAGCCAAGATCTCTCTCTTCAGCTTTCTCAGATTGTTGATGGATTAATCACACCTTCTCAAATGTCGCAGTTACTGGAGAGCGTTCTTAACGCCGGTAATGGACTAAAGCTTGAATCGCTAGAGTCATTAAAACCAGAAGCGATTTCGAACAATAAAGAGACCAGCGAATATTCAGGCTACTTTCTTCACCCTGTAAGAATGGAGCTAACCGGCAGTTACTTTGATATTTCCGCTTATCTTCAAGCACTTGAGTCTCTACCTGTGAGTTACTACTGGCGCACATTTGAATACTCAGTAGAAGAATATCCTAAAGCTCGACTGGTGTTCGAGGTTTACACATTAGGTACTAGACAGGAGTTTATCGGTGGTTAGAACTCTTTTGTTGTCCTTGCTATTTAGTAGCTCTTTTGTGTGGGCTGAGCAAGATCCCACGGCGCCATTAGGCTGGCTTTCACCTCAACAGAAAACGGCGCCTGCTAAGAAAGCACCAACTCGTTATCGCTTGCCTTCTTTAGAAAGCATCGTGTGTAAGGGAGATACGCCTTGCTATGCGATTATGAATGGTCAGATTCTCGGACAAGGGGAAACGATCAGAGGGTACCGAGTTAAGAACATAGATCCAGAATACGTCACTCTGCAGAGAAGCTCTAAGCAGTGGAAATTAGAGATGTTCTCTTTAGATGTTAAGAATAATTAAGGTTAGAGTGAAGACATGCGTAAACTTGTAGTAGCAATCCTAGTGTCATCTTTAGTCGGCTGTTCGATGGGGCATAGAGATCCTGTTGAGATTAAAGAGTCTTTAAACGAATCAATTAATGAAGCCAATAGCAGAGCGCTTCATGAGCTGCCTTCGTCGGTTCAAGATGACCTTATGCCTCAGCTTAATTCTGACTCGATGTCTCCGGGGATGGAAACGGTTAAGCGTTTTCGTATTCAGGCAAAAGGTGTTGAAGCGAGAACTTTTTTTGCCAGCTTAGTGAAAGGTACGGAATATAGTGCGGCTATTCACCCAAGTGTGTCTGGAAACCTTACGCTTAATCTAACGGACGTGACGTTAGATGAGGTACTGGCTGTTGCTCAAGATATGTATGGCTACGATATTGAAAAGCGTGGCAAAGTGATTCAAGTTTATCCTGCCGGTCTTCGCACCGTAACGATCCCTGTCGATTACTTACAAGTTAAGCGTTCTGGTCGCTCACTAACGACGATCACCACCGGCACGATCTCTAACTCAGATTCGAATTCATCGAGCTCTTCAAACTCGAACTCAAACTCGTCAAATTCATCTAACTCTTCTAATTCATCAAACTCGACATCGAATGGTGGTACAGAGATTGAAACGACCTCTGAAAGTGATTTTTGGCCACAGCTTGAAGCGGCGGTTGCTCACTTAATTGGCTCGGGCGATGGGCAAAGCGTTGTCGTGACCCCGCAAGCGAGTGTGATTACAGTGCGTGCTTACCCTGACGAAATTCGTGAGGTTCGAGAGTTCTTAGGTATTTCTCAAAAACGCCTGCAGCGTCAAGTTATCCTAGAAGCCAAAATCATGGAAGTGACCTTGAGTGACGGCTACCAACAGGGAATTAGCTGGTCGAATTTGTCTAAGTCGATTGGCAGCGGTGGCGTTGTAATTGATCGTCCGGCAAGTACTTTACCGCCGTTAGATGCAATCAGCTCTTTGTTAGGCGGACAAACTAACGTAACGATTTCAGATGGCAGCTTTGAAGCAGTTTTGAGCTTTATGGACACTCAAGGTGACCTTAATGTTCTATCGAGCCCGCGAGTCACGGCGGCAAATAACCAGAAAGCGGTTATCAAAGTGGGTACCGACGAATACTACGTAACAGATTTATCAAGTTCGGTCGGTAGTGGTGATGACGCGAATGTCGCACCTGAAGTTGAATTAACTCCGTTCTTCTCTGGTATCTCTTTAGATGTTACCCCTCAGATAGACGATAAAGGTAGCGTGTTCTTACATGTACACCCAGCCGTTATTGAGGTAGAGGAAGAAGTGAAAGAGCTCAACCTAGGTTCCACGACGGGCTTGGTGCAGCTTCCTTTGGCGAAAAGCTCTATTCGTGAGTCTGATTCAGTGATTCGCGCCAAAGATGGAGATGTTGTGGTTATTGGTGGGTTAATGAAATCAAATACCAGTGATGTGACCTCTAAAGTTCCATTCCTCGGTGATATTCCAGCCTTAGGTCATTTGTTCCGTAACACCAATCAGTTAACGCAAAAAACTGAACTCGTGATCTTGCTTAAGCCAACGATCGTGGGTGTGAATACTTGGCAAAATGAGTTGGAGCGTTCACGTGATCTTCTTCAGCAGTGGTTCCCTGATGAAGAGTAATTGCTTACTTTCTCAATATAGAGTGGCAGTGTCTCACTAAGCTAGGTCGTCGTATGTATCAAGCTCACTTTGGTTTTGAACAACTGCCATTTACCTTAACGCCGAATACCGATTTCTTCTATGGTTTAGCGCCTCATTTCGAAGCGATTCAGACGGTAATCTCGGCGTTGGAAATGGGCGAGGGCGTGATTAAGGTGACCGGAGAGGTAGGCACTGGAAAAACCATGGTTTGCCGGATGTTGGTCAATCACCTACATGACTGTACAGCTCTGATCTACTTACCAAACCCTGTGTTATCAGGGGCAGACTTGCGCCAGGCGGTTGCAACAGAGCTTGGTTTAGCTGTCGATAATGAAGCAACCTTGGTTGATAACATTCAGCATAAGCTCATTGAATTGCACAATTCTGGTTTAAGAGTGGTGGCTATTCTTGATGAAGCTCAGGCTCTATCGGATGAAGCGCTCGAAACATTAAGGTTGTTTGGTAACCTTGAAACGGAAGATAAAAAACTGCTGCAGATTGTCTTATTAGGTCAGCCAGAATTGGATGCTCGATTAGAGGCGTACCACCTAAGGCAGTTTCGCCAAAGAATCACATTTAGTTCGACACTGAGACCGCTGAATCTCGATGAAACGGTGGCTTATATTGATAATCGAATCGCTAAATCTGGTGGTAGCCCTGAGTTATTCAGCTTGAATCAAAAAAAGGCGATCTGTCGTTCGTCGTTAGGTATCCCTAGATTGATAAACCAACTTTGCCATAAGGCTCTATTGCTTTCGTTCAGTGAAGATAAGAAAAGTATCGACAACCAACATCTTTTTTCAGCTATGCATGAAACGTACGATGTGTGTAAGCCTAAATTTAAAACGCCAATACTGTGGGGTTGGAATTAATTATGAGCGTCATTAACAACGCCTTGTCTGAATTGGCAAAGAAAAAGTCAGCGACTTCGATTGAAGCGGCAGTCGTACCTAAAGTAAAAACGCGTTCCCCCCTAGTTTGGGTTGTTGCAGGTTTTACGTTGAGCTTAGCGATGGGCGGTTGGGCGATATCGCAAGGCCCTGTGATTGATCAGTCTATTGTTGAGCAGTCAATCTCAACTCGAGATTTACAGGTTCAAGTCTCTGTCGTTGATGATTCAAATGGCATCCAGGAAGCCGCTCAACCTATCTCATCGCCAACTAAGAAATTGGTGACACTAGACTCTGCGATCCTTTCAACAGAAAACACTGCGATGGCAAAAAGCGCTCAATCTAAGCCTAGTGTTTCCGAATCAGTTGTTATGTCTGCCCCAAAAGCGACAAAACAACAAACACCGGCTAAAGCTCTAAGCGTGCCTGAAACGACTAAGACTGAAATTCCCCAACCGATTTACGTTGCTAGTGTGGCAAAAAAAGCCCCTGCGTCTATCTCTAATGAGCCTGTAGCCTCTGGTGATTCAGAAAATAGCGGAATGTTGATCGAACAGGTTGAGTTAACTCCGGAACAGCTATCTGTGAATGCACAAGGTCGAGCTCAGAAAGCGCTTGATGCGAACGATCTTACTGGTGCGTTGAAGGGCTACACTGAAGCTCTACGCTACACGCCACGAAATGAAGATGTCCGTCAGAAACTTGCGATTCTCTATTTTGGTAAAGGCGATACTCGCAAAGCCTATGAGCTTTATCAGTCTGGAATTAAGCTCAACATCAACAGTGAAAAATTGCGATTAGGGTTATCTAAACTGCTGGTTAAAGCGAATCAATCAGAAGCGGCGCTGAGCCCTTTAGTACACATGCCTCCGCATCCAACTCAAGAGTATCTAGCAATGCGTGCGGCGTTGAGCCAAAAATCACAGCAAGAAGAAATCGCACTCGAGAGTTATCAAAAGTTGGTTGAGGTCGATTCAGATAACGCTCGCTGGTGGTTGGGCTTAGCGATTCAGCAAGAACGCCAACTCGACTTCACGGCTGCTAAAGCGTCATACCAAGGTGCGTTAACCAGAGTCGGTATCTCATCTCAATCACAAAGCTTTGTGCGTGACCGGTTAAAAATACTCAATGCTTTAGAGGAGAGCGGCGATGCAAATTAGATTAAGAAAAAGACTTGGTGATTTGCTTGTCGAAGAAGGTATTATCACCGAGGCTCAAGTTGAACAAGCACTGGCCGCTCAGAAAAGTACTGGGCGTAAGCTGGGTGATGCGCTAATTGAGCTTGGCTTCTTGTCAGAACAGCAAATGCTGAGCTTTTTGTCGCAGCAGTTAGCGATTCCTCTTATTGATTTAAGCCGAGCCGTTGTCGATGTTGAAGCAGTACAGCTTTTACCCGAAGTACATGCTCGTCGCCTTCGTGCATTGGTTATTGGACGCCAAGGTGACACTTTGCGTGTTGCAATGAGTGACCCAGCCGATCTGTTTGCCCAAGAGTCTTTGCTTGGTCAGCTCGGCGATTACGCGCTTGAATTCGTTGTTGCTCAAGAAAGGCAATTGGTTGATGGCTTCGATCGCTATTATCGAAGAACCAAAGAGATTGCCTCGTTTGCTGAGCAACTTCACGCTGAACACCAAGTTAATGATGCCTTTGATTTCGATATCGCTGAAGAAGACAGTGATGAAGTTACCGTCGTTAAGCTGATCAACTCGCTATTTGAAGATGCTATTCAGGTTGGCGCTTCGGATATTCATATCGAGCCAGATTCAAACGTATTGCGTCTTCGTCAGCGTATTGATGGTGTGCTGCATGAAACATTGCTGAATGAGGTGAATATTGCTTCGGCACTTGTACTGCGCTTGAAGCTGATGGCAAACCTCGATATCTCAGAGAAACGTCTTCCTCAAGATGGTCGCTTTAATATCCGAGCTAAAGGTCAGTCGGTTGATATTCGTATGTCGACCATGCCAGTACAGCACGGTGAATCAGTGGTTATGCGTCTTCTTAACCAGTCAGCAGGCCTACGTAAACTAGAAGAGTCGGGCATACCGAGTGATCTGTTGGTTCGTCTGCGTCAACAATTGCGCCGTCCACATGGCATGATTTTGGTTACCGGACCAACCGGCTCAGGTAAAACAACAACCTTATACGGCGCGTTAAGTGAATTAAACGAACCGGGTAAAAAGATCATTACTGCGGAAGACCCGGTGGAATACCGCCTACCTCGTGTGAATCAAGTTCAGGTAAACCCTAAGATCAATCTCGATTTCTCTACTATCTTGAGAACCTTTCTACGTCAGGATCCCGATATTATTCTTATCGGTGAGATGCGTGACCACGAAACCGTTGAGATAGGCTTGAGAGCTGCACTGACCGGCCACTTAGTATTAAGTACGTTACATACCAATGATGCGGTAGACAGCGCGTTGCGTATGATGGATATGGGTGCTCCGGGTTACTTGGTCGCGAGCGCTGTTCGAGCAGTAGTCGCACAGCGATTAGTTCGTAAAGTGTGTACAGATTGTAAGGTTGAGGATGAGTTAGATGAACCTCGCAAGCAATGGCTGAGCGTCCGTTTCCCTAACCAAGTAGGTGTGCCGTTTATGAAAGGCCGTGGTTGCCAGAACTGTAACGTAACGGGTTACCGCGGGCGAATTGGTGTATTTGAAATGTTGGAGCTAGAGCAAAACATGATGGATGCACTGAGAGCTAATGATGCGGTAGGTTTTGCTCAAAAGGCGAGACAGTCTGAAAACTATAAACCGTTATTGGCTTCTGCGATGGAATTGGCTCTGCAAGGTGTCGTGAGTCTTGATGAGATAATGCATCTTGGCGAAGGTGATGCGTCCGGTGCCACTGACCCAATTTATCTGTAGGGGTAGAATGATATGCCAACGTATCGTTATGTAGGTCGCAGCTCTGATGGTAGTCAAGTAAGTGGGCAATTAGACGCGAATAACGAAGATCTTGCTGCTGAAAGCTTGATGAGTAAAGGGATCATTCCAACCTCTATCAAACTGGGCAAAAGTGGTGGTTCAGTCTTAGATATGGATGTATCGAGTCTGTTCTTTCCGAGTGTACCGTTAGAGGTGTTGGTTCTGTTTTGTCGACAGTTATACAGCCTAACCAAAGCGGGTGTACCACTATTAAGATCGATGAAAGGCCTCACTCAAAACTGCGAAAATAAGCAGCTGAAAGCCGCCTTGGAAGAGGTGGTTGCTGAGCTAACCAATGGTCGCGGCTTAGCGGCGTCAATGCAGATGCACCCAAAGGTATTCAGTCCGTTGTTTGTCTCGATGATTGGCGTTGGTGAAAACACAGGCCGTCTAGATCAGGCTTTACTGCAATTAGCTGGATATTACGAACAAGAAGTTGAGACTCGCAAACGAATTAAGACTGCGATGCGTTACCCAACATTCGTGATCAGTTTTATCTTGATTGCAATGTTCATTCTTAACATCAAGGTTATTCCACAGTTCTCAAGCATGTTTGCGCGCTTTGGTGTCGACTTGCCGCTGCCTACTCGTATCTTGATTGGTATGTCTGAGTTCTTTGTGAATTACTGGGGCTTAATGCTTGGAGTGATCTTTGGTCTTATCTTCGCTTTTAAAGCTTGGGTGAAGACAGACAAAGGTTTGGAAAAGTGGGATCGATTACGCTTAAAAATGCCGGTCATTGGCGGGGTAGTGAATCGAGCACTGTTGTCACGCTTCTCGCGTACTTTTGCTTTGATGCTTAAAGCGGGTGTTCCACTGAACCAGTCGCTAGCGCTTTCGGCGGAAGCTTTAGATAACCGTTTTCTAGAGTTGCGAGTTCAAGCCATGAAATCGGCCATTGAAGCCGGTAGTACGGTTTCGTCGACCGCGATTAACAGCGAAATTTTCACACCGCTCGTGATACAAATGATCTCCGTCGGTGAAGAGACGGGTCGTATTGATGAGCTATTACTTGAAGTGGCTGATTTTTATGACCGCGAAGTCGATTACGATCTGAAAACCTTAACCGCCAGAATTGAACCCATTTTGTTAACCATCGTTGCAGGCATGGTGCTGATTTTGGCGCTAGGTATCTTCTTGCCGATGTGGGGAATGTTGGATGCGATCAAAGGCTAGGGAATGCTAAATAACCTACAACGCTCACGTTTTGTTATTTGGACAGTGGTTATTCTTTTTCTTATTGTCGGTGTGCTTTCGGCATTCAAAACGGTAGAAGAAGAAGCGACTAACACGGCATTTATCGTCGCGAGCAAGCGGATTTTAGAGCAAGCCAATTTGTTCAAACAGCAGTATTTGTTATCGGGTGCTGGGCAAGAAGAAGGCTCGGAACCCCCAAAGATCTACAGCAGAACTGGGTGGGTAATGCCTATCCAAGGTACGGAGCGAGACTGTAATTATTGGCTGGATCAATTATATCCTCAAGGGAGCATTTTAGGGCTAAGCTCTCCAAGAGTTGAAGATAAAAGTGATAACAGACACTTTCACTGTAGTTATTATTATACTGATAAATATCAGGTAGATATATTACTTGAAAGAGAAAGGTTTAGTGTAAAAGCCAATATTTTGGCTTTGTGAAAATATTGACAGTTTTAGTATGGTTTTATACGTGCGCGAATGTATAATGCGCGTTAATAATTAGATGAGTAGGTAGAAAATGCTTAAGAATCAAAAGGGTTTCTCCCTTGTCGAATTAGTCATAGTGATCGTGGTCGTTGGTTTATTGGCGGTGGCTGCTTTACCTCGCTTTCTCGATGTGACAGATGAAGCCAAGAAATCAAGTATTGAAGGTGTTGCTGGTGGCTTTGCAACCGCAGTACTATCGGCAAGAGCACAGTGGGAAGCAGAAGCTAGGCCATCAGAGAAGATAGGTGTTGAAACATACAATACTGTAAATTATGATGGTGTTGATTTTTGGTTAACGAGATCAAAAAACAGTAACAATGTCGATACCGATTTTAGAGATGGCTATCCGTGGACTCTGAACAATAATTCGAGCACTGCTCCACAAGATATTTCAGATGAAACATGTTCTGAGTTGATGGAAAACTTGCTGCAAAATCCACCTAAAGTTGGTGAGGTTTCAGTTGTTGCTAGTGATTCAAATTACAAATATTCAGCGCAAGCGAATTCAGGTGATGCAACGTGTACTTACGTTCAATTAGAAGGCAGTACTGAGCATGAGTTTGTTTACGAAATTAAAACTGGTCGTGTGACCGTAACTTTGCAGTAAGTCTGCGTAAAATTAAACATAGAGAGAGCTTAACTATGAAAAGACAAGGCGGTTTCACCCTAATCGAACTAGTGGTTGTAATTGTTATTCTAGGTATTCTTGCTGTCACTGCGGCACCACGTTTCTTGAATCTGCAAGATGATGCTAAACGAGCTTCAGCAGAGGGCCTTAAGGGGGCTATGGCTGGAGCTGCGGGTATTACTTATGGTAAGGCAGCTATTGCTGGGCAAGAAGGAACTGAAGCGCCTACTGCAATTTCAGTTGGTCAAAGTACTATTAATGTGGTTTGGGGTTACCCTGAAGGTACATCTGCAGCATTAACTGCAATTGTATCTGGCTTGACTGATGATTGGACAGAAGTAACAGGTCAATCTGCTGGTACCGTTGCCTACGGTTTTGCAAATGATGCTGCTACTTGTCACGTTACTTATCAACAAGCTCAGTCAGAGGGAGATGAACCTTCAATTGACTTGGTAGCTTGTGAGTAATTATTTGAAATGATTATGGAAGGCCAGCAGATGCTGGCCTTTTTTCTATCCAAAGCACATAAATATCAAAACTATTCATATACATAAGATCACTACATTCGTTATCTTGTATAATTAGTATTCGCTTGGCAGTTAGAGGCTCATTATGGATAACAGCCCCATCCCCAATGGCTTTACTCTGGTAGAGCTGATCATCGTTATCATTATTCTTGCTATCGTATCTATTACCGCTGTATCACGTATGTCCGGTCGAAGTAGCTTTGAACTTTATGCCTTACAAGATCAAGTCATTTCAGTTGTTAGGCAGGTTCAAGTCAACCGCATGCAATCCAACCTTGGTTCGTCATCTCCTTTAGACCAAGATAATTTTCAACTCGTGGCTGATGGAAATTGTCTTGGTTCATCTAATGCGTGCTCATCCGACGAAGAGTCAGTTTCGCGAAGTGATCGTGTGTTGGAACATGGGTACTTATTTCGCTACCAACCTGATCTTACAGATAACACCCTGGAATTTGACCTTTTAGGAAATCCTACCCTAGCAGCTTCGGCTGGAGTAGGTATAGAGATCAGTGAACAAGCAAACTCAGAAAACCGAGTTTGGGTTTGTATTAATGAGCAAGGCTTTGTTTCTGCTGAAGTGGGAAGGTGTTGATGGTGAAAAACAATGTAAAAGGATTCACTTTAATAGAATCAGTGATTGTAATCGTCTTACTGGGTTTTGCGGCGCTTACATTATCCTCTTTTTTAGCTCCACAATCTGCCCAATCTAGCGATGCAAACTACTACAATCGAGCTTCAGCATTAGGTAGTAGTGTTATGTCTAGGTTACTTGCTCAAAGCTATACGGATATTGATACGTTTGATGGTGAAACGGATCTAAGCAACTTGATTAAAGATGCATCTACCTACATAAACTTTCAAGTTGAGGTTTCTATAGACCCAGTATCAGGCGCGAGTAGTAATCTTAAATCTGTCATTGTCGAAGTTACTTCAAGCTCGCAGCCAACAGTGTCCTTTAATGCTTTTAAGGGGAACTATTGATGCGAATGAAAGGCTTTACATTGATCGAGTTGATTCTAGCCATCGTTGTATCTAGCATTCTGTTGCTCGGTTTAGCTAATTTCACGGAAGTGGGTGTAAAAGGTTATTTTAGTACGGTAGAACGTTATCGCTTACAAACTGAAGCCAATTTTGTTATTGAAAAAATATCACGTGAGATGAGGCATGCAGTACCAAACCTATTCCCCTCAGCAGTATCTAGCGGTTGTGTCTCTTTTTACCCAATCGTAGACTCTGGTTTCTATGTGGTATCAGGGGCAGATATTAATTTTTTAGTAGGCGATTCAGATAGTGATATTCAATCACTGAAAAACTTATCAATGGTTATTAACCCAACGCGCCCTTACGAAGAAATTAATAATATCGATAATGTATTCTCATTAACTAATATCAGCCAAGTTACAGGAACAAATGTCTCAGGAGCTGCATTTACTTTGGTCGATCAGGCTAGTGATTTGGTCGGAGGGTCTGTGAGTAATCGGCATTATATTTTTGACGATGATAATCCTGTTGAATACTGTCTTTCTGGCGATGATTTTTTAACAAGAGCCAATGGTGGAGCGCCAGTTACCATTAGTGATAAATTAAATGTTGCTAAAAGCTCCCTTTTATATTCTCCGGCTACGGTTCAGCAAAATGGAATTGTAGATCTAACCTTTACATTTACTGTTAATGGTGAAACCACGACCTTTGAACAAGAAGTGCAGGTGCTCAATGTCCCGTAGTTATCAACAGCGTGGTAGCGCACTTATAATAGTTATTTTTGTCATCGTTATTGTTGGGTTTCTCGCGACAAGTTTAACGCGTACCAGTTGGTCAACTCACGATACCAATACCCGCTCAGTATTGGGCACTCAGGCATGGCTATTAAGCCATTCTGTTAATGAGTATGTAATGACTCAGTTTTATCCGAGCCTTGACCCACTTGCCTCTTCTGCTGTTTCCGCCGCGTGTACTAACCTAGAGCCACTTGGTGTAGTTTCTGAAGCTAAATCTTTGATATCCAGAGTACCAATGAACTGCTCTCTTAATAGTTTAGAGTGCTCAAGTCGTGGTGAATTAGGTGGTTTTGTTTTTTATGTTTTAGAGTCTTCGGTTGTTTGTGGTTCAGGTATCAATCAAGTACAGCGTATTCAAGAAGTTTGGGTGAGGGAATAAACGATGATAAAGCATTTCTCTGTATTATTAGTTGCGCTTTTTTTATCTCCATTAGTTCAAGCTAATGTTAATACTAACCCTCAGTTTGAGTTCGGTACGATTCCCGCCGATAAATGTACTATTTCCGGATCAAAAGTAGAGTGTGTAATTGAGTTTGAAAAAACCTATGATTCAGCGCCTTTGGTGTTTGTTATGTCAACGGTTAATGCGACCCGCTCAAACTTTAATAGTAAAACGACAGAATACCCTTCTGATCTCCGTGTTTGGTCTATTTCATCGAGTCAGGCAACGATAAAGCAGCTACTTCCGCCCCATGATGCGGCGTGTGTTCGCTTGAAGCAGAATGATAAAGGGCAGTGGCGATGTAGCACCAATGCCAGCGATCCTTTAGTGGAGTACGTTGATGCTCCAATGGAAAATATCGATTATTTGGTCATTGAACCTGGCGTACTGGAGTTTGATAGTGGGGCGAAGTTAGTCGCAGGAACAGTTGATTATAACCGTACTTATTCAAATGTTGGTGGTGGGTCTAATAATAGTAAGTTGGTGCAATTCAGTGATTTTGGCTTGTCATCCAACTTTAGCTCTTCTCCGGGCGTTTTAGTACAGATTCAAAGCTTGAGCAATATGCAAGGCAGCGCTCCTGTTTGGTTAACCCCAATAGCTCTAAACCCGACAACAAATGCATTTAATCTAGTCCTTGATCGTTCAGAAGTTTCATCTAATGCTCAGCTTACTAGTAATGAACAAGTTGCTTTTGTCGCAGGGCTAGGAGAAGGGTTTATAAATGGGCAGAAATTTTGGCTTGGCCAAGGGTCAACATCAAATACGCTGAATATCGATGATAGGGTTATCAAACCAATCACAGAAGGTTGTCAGCTTGTACAAGATTTTTCAGCTTCTGGTTTTTCGGGTATCCCTACATTACTCGCGTCAAAGCGTACACGTAATGGTAACAATGGCGGCTGGTTGAGGCGCTGTTCAGTATCGAAAACTGGTGTTGCTTTAATCAACGAAGAAGACATGACTCAAGATTATGAACGTGCGCATGTTGTAGAGCCCTATTCGTACTTTTTATTTGATAAGCCGCCAACGAGTGAAATTTGTCAGTTATTCCCTTCACCAGCTCAAACATGGAAAAATAACGAGAATACTTATATTTTGTTGGATACATCGGAGGGGATAGAAGGAGCGTTAGTATCAAATGGAAAGAGGTATATAGGGTTTCCTCAAAATACGATAACAGGAAATAAGAAGGAGAGCGCTTGTGATAGTACGGAGTGTTATGGTGAAGAAGGATTGTTGGTTAATAAGCAAGAACTAGAAAGCTTCCAATCTCCTGATAATGGACTGGAGACTGTAAATGTATGGCAGGATGATGCAGAATTTTCTAATAATGAATCAATAGGAAGTTTGAGTGTTGGAAAAGGCTCTGTAACATTTTATAGCGGCACATACTGGGTCGGTAGTTTGGATATTAATAACGCAGGGAGAGTCATTATCCCTGACGGAGAAAAAGTTATTATTCACATAGGAAAAGTGAATTTAAGTAATAATGATTCATTTTTCGGTGAAGAAGGTGATGGGCAACTAGTAGTTTTTATCCACGCATTGCAAAACTCTACTGTTAACTTTGCCAACCGGAGTGAGTTTAGAGGTCTTTTATATAGCGAAGTCGATGTCATTATGAGAAACCAGTCAACGGTCTATGGTGCAGTTACTGCTAAGGCTATTAGCCTGAGGAATACTTCTAAGATTATTGCGACTGACAATCATTGTTTTCAACCTTCGGATGACTATGAAATTGATATTTCCCCAGCAACCGATTTAGCTTTGATGTGTGGCGACGACTCCCCTCAATTTACCATTAATACCTCTAATAATGGTGTGGCGGGAAGCCTAGGTGTTACGGTGAGTATTACGCCAGACGCTGATGAATTCGACGTTTCTGTACTGCAAGGACAAGGTTCAGGTACTTACCCTAATTATGTTTCAAATGACGATGGTGAATTAACTTTAAAAGTTGTCGCTAAAGATACTGCCAATATTGATTTTGATACAGGTTATAAGCTAACGGCGACATTAATCGATGATTCTGGTAAAGAGGTTGAAAGCCAGTTTAAGTTCGTACCATTTAAATTCTCTTTAGTGGATGGCAATACTCCAACCAATCGTCTTGACGTTATTGCAGGGCAGGCCACACCGACAGTAACTAAAGTTTTAGCGTGTGATTCTGGTGACTCAATTGTTGTTGCTGAGAACTATATAGGTGAAGCCGGGGATGAAGTTATCATTGCTCATGAGCTTGATAGTTCTTGGAGTGGCTCCGATGGCTCGCTGACCTACTTACCTGAGTTCAAAAAAGGTAGCGCCTCAACTGACTTAACTATCTCTGAGTCAGGGCTTTTCAACGTCACTTTAAAAGACAATAGTTTTGATTGTACTGGTTTCGCTGGTTGTCCCGAAGATGGGAATTATGATGTAGAGGGAAGTTTCTCGGTCTACTCTCGCCCTTGGAAATTTGCGATTTGCACCAACAAGAGCTCCGATGGAAACAGCAACGAGAAAGACTCAGATAGTTTTGCTGCTGCCGGATCTCCATTTGATGTTTATGCCCGCCCGATAAAGCATACCGACTCATCTTCGGTTTGTACTGATGATAATTTGTTGACGAATAATTACTTTGAGTCGGCAGCAAGCGTGAAAGTTACAACAACTTTAGATACCCCTTCAATTACGGATTATCCTGACGCTAATTTAGGTGATTTAACCCCTGAAACTCAGCTAATTAAACAAATTTCATCGAATGATCAGTCTAACAAAGGCTATAAATTTGAAAGTTTAAAATACTCAGAGGTGGGTAGTTTTAACTTTGTTGCAACTGAAACTGGCAGCTTCTACGGGAGTATCCTTGGCGGCTTCTCTGGTAGTAAGTCTATTGGCCGCTTTTACCCCAAATACTTCATGCAAGGTGACCCTGAGTGGAATGTTACAAATCAAAATAATATTGCGTACCTAAGTCAACCTTATGACTCTACAGTTCACCAAGTATATCCAATGGCATCAGGTGAGAGTGATACGGATGATGCGCTCAATAACTACCGATTCTTCAGTTCAGACCTGCAAGCTAGTTTTGGTATTCTGGATGACACCAGTATAGATAATGATTTCTTGCTAGATACGGACGCTGGGTCTTGGTCTGTTGATCGTAAACATTGGTTACTGAATGACAATGCAGCTGAGCTGCAAAGAGTTACGGATTCAGATGACGTTAGCCGCAGAGATGGTCCTTTCAATACCAGTGATGCTAGCTCAATAGCCACTAATTTTGGTTTAACAGTGACAGGAGTTGATCCTGTGTCATTTACGGATTCAGACCCTGTTACCGATTCAGCTGCATTCCCAGTTCAACCTCCTGCCCGATATGGTCGAATGGCGCTCGATGATATTGGTGGTAATTCTGATACTACTCTAACTATTCCATTGCGCGCTGAGTTCTGGGATGGCAGCGAGTTTATTGTTAACGAGGATGATGACCGCAGTACCTTCAATGGGGCTAATACTTGTAAACAAGTTATTTGGCACAGTGAAGGGGCGGCAACCACTTTAGTTTCACTTAACGGTAGCGGAAATGTGGATGATGGAGAAGAAGAGGTCACAGCAAATCAAAATACGCCAGCAGGAACAGACGCGCCACGTGAGCAAGTTCGTCTGTGGTTAAGAATGGATGACTCTGAGCCTGATAGCGATGGCGGAAATAACATCTCATGTAGTGGCAGTGATCAAGATCAACCATGGCTACGTTACAACTGGCGCCAACTGGGTGATGAAGATCCATCCACCGTCGTCACATTTGGTATCTACCGTGGTAACGATCGTGTGATCTACCGAGGTGAAAGTGGCTTAACAGGTCAGTAATAATATAATTTTTGCCCCTTAAGTTAGGAATCTGTAAGAAATTGCGGGTTTCAGTCCATGTTTGCACTTCAATGCCTTGCCGTAACAGCAAGGCATTGGTACATTTAGTGCAATTTTTGTCTTCTAATTCTTGCAGGATGAGCGAAGAATATGTTTAAAAAACTTCGTGGCATGTTTTCAAACGACCTATCGATTGATTTAGGTACAGCCAATACCCTTATTTATGTAAAAGGCCAAGGCATTGTTCTTGATGAGCCTTCAGTTGTCGCTATTCGCCAAGATCGTGCGGGTTCTGCAAAGAGTGTCGCTGCTGTTGGCCACGCTGCTAAGCAAATGCTTGGTCGTACGCCTGGTAACATCTCAGCGATCCGTCCAATGAAAGACGGTGTAATTGCCGACTTTTACGTAACGGAAAAAATGCTTCAGCACTTCATCAAACAAGTGCATGACAACAGTGTGCTTAAACCAAGTCCTCGTGTTTTGGTTTGTGTACCTTGTGGTTCAACACAGGTTGAGCGTCGTGCTATCCGTGAATCAGCGTTAGGTGCTGGTGCTCGTGAGGTTTACCTAATCGATGAGCCTATGGCTGCTGCGATTGGTGCTGGCCTACGTGTCTCTGAGCCAACAGGTTCAATGGTTGTTGATATCGGTGGTGGTACTACTGAAGTTGCGGTTATCTCACTGAACGGTGTGGTTTACTCGTCTTCTGTTCGCATTGGTGGTGACCGTTTTGATGAAGCGATCATCAACTACGTTCGTCGTAACTACGGCAGTTTGATCGGTGAAGCGACAGCAGAGAAGATCAAACACGAAATCGGTTCAGCTTACCCTGGCGATGAAGTCGAAGAGATCGAAGTACGTGGTCGTAACCTTGCTGAAGGTGTGCCTCGTAGCTTTAGCCTAAACTCAAACGAAATCCTTGAAGCACTTCAAGAGCCTCTATCTGGCATCGTATCTGCAGTGATGGTTGCACTTGAACAGTGTCCACCAGAGCTGGCTTCTGATATCTCAGAAAACGGTATGGTACTAACGGGTGGTGGTGCACTGCTTAAAGACCTTGATCGTCTGTTAACAGAAGAAACAGGTATCCCTGTTGTTGTTGCAGAAGAGCCATTAACGTGTGTTGCTCTAGGTGGCGGTAAAGCTCTAGAGATGATCGACATGCACGGCGGCGATCTGTTCAGCGAAGAATAATATCTAGTGTTAGGCTCTTTTCTTATCTAGTTTTATGTAAAGAGCCTAGGACCTTGTCTATAGGATCAAATGTAGCTCTAGGACCAAATATAGAATGAAGCCAATTTTTGGTAGAGGTCCCTCTCTACAATTGCGCCTGTTTTTTGCTGTAATTTTATCAGCCAGCCTTATGCTGGCTGATAGTCGTTTAGATGCTTTCTCAAATGTTCGCTATCTATTAAACAGCATGGTTGCGCCTATTCAATATGCAGCCAACTTGCCTCGCACTATGTTCGATGGTGTTTACGACCGTTTTAGCACTCGCAAAGGGTTAATTGAATCTAACCATAATATTAAACGAGAAGTCTTGCGTCTGAAGAGCGAGCTGATTCTGCTTGAGCAATATCAAGAAGAAAACAAGCGCCTTCGTAAGCTGTTAGGCTCGCCGTTTATCCGTGATGAGAAGAAAGTCGTCACAGAAGTTATGGCGGTAGACACTTCACCATATCGCCATCAAGTCGTGATCGACAAAGGTCAGATTGATGGGGTGTATGAAGGTCAGCCGGTGATCAACGAAAAAGGCATTGTCGGCCAAGTCACTTTCGTTGCTGCTCATAATAGTCGTGTATTACTACTCACTGATGCAAACAATGCGATTCCTGTTCAGGTTATTCGTAATGACATCCGTGTGATTGCTTCGGGCAATGGCATGATTGATGAGATCCAGCTAGAGCACATTCCAACCAGTACCGATATACAAGAAGAAGATCTGTTGGTGACATCAGGTCTTGGTGGGGTATATCCAGAAGGTTATCCAGTCGCCTATGTTACGGCCGTTGATTACGACCCGAAACGTGAGTTCGCTGTGATTAAAGCAGAGCCTGTGGTTGAGTTCGATAAGCTCAGATACCTGCTGCTTGTATGGCCTGATGAAAATAAACAGATGCAAGCGGATCAATCGAGCATAGAACAAGCATTGTTAGAGGGCGAAGATGGCCAATAGCGTTTTGAGAAGCAAGGTAGTAATTTTCTGCTCATTTTTAATAGCACTGATTCTGCAGACGATCCCTTGGCCTGGTAGCTTAGATTTATTTAGACCATCTTGGTTACTGCTGGTTACGTGTTACTGGGTTTTGGCTCTACCGCATCGTGTTAACGTGGGTAGTGCTTTGATTTTAGGCTTATTGTGGGACCTTTTGATCGGCTCTACTCTGGGTATTCGAGGCATGATGATGGCAATAGTGATGTACATTATTGCGATGAACTTCCTCGTCATTCGTAACATGGCGTTATGGCAGCAAGCGATGATCATTGCCGCGTTAACGGTCTTGTTTGAGGTGTTGATCTTCTTTGGTGAATATTTGATCCAAGATGTTGTTTTCAATCCGTTATCGTTATGGAGCGCATTGATAAACTGTATACTTTGGCCTTGGATGTTTTTATTAATGAGACGCGTGCGTCGCCATTGGCATGTGAGGTAGCGTGACGATGGAAAAGAAACATTTAGTTTTGGCATCCGGCTCTCCACGCCGCAAAGAATTGCTATCTCAACTCGGTTATGAGTTTTCTGTCCTCGTAACCGATGTTGAAGAGTGTAAACACGCTCAAGAAACCGCCGAAGAATATGTTAAGCGACTATCTTTAGATAAAGCTTTAGCTGCGTTGTCTTTATTAAAAGATAACCCTTCTGAAAGGCAGCATGTCGTTCCTAGTTCTGATACTGTAGATAATGGCTCTGATATAGTCGTTCTTGGTTCTGATACCGTCGTTGTTAGTCAAGGGCAAGTACTTGAGAAGCCCTGCGATTTTGCTGACTCTAAGCGTATGCTTACTCAGTTAGCGAATGAACGTCACCAAGTGATGACGGCGGTTTCTGTGGTTTCAGAAGAAAAACAAAGAACAGAAATCATTATTACCGACGTATGGTTTAAACCCCTCAGTGAAAAAGAAATAGAACAATACTGGCAAACAGGGGAGCCATGCGATAAAGCCGGTAGCTATGGGATCCAAGGTTTGGGCGGACGCTTTGTCACCCGAATCGAAGGTAGTTATTACGCCGTTGTCGGCTTACCTTTATTTGAAACGGACCAGCTACTGCAAGAATTCTTATAATTACTAACCTGAGGTGCACCATGAGTGCTGAATTGTTGCTGAACGTGACCCCGAGTGAAACTCGTGTGGCCATGATTGAAGGGGGGGCTCTTCAAGAGATCCATGTCGAACGAGATGCTCGACGCGGTATCGTAGGAAATATCTATAAAGGACGTGTAAGCCGTGTTCTTCCGGGAATGCAGGCGGCTTTTGTGGATATAGGCCTTGAGAAAGCAGCTTTTTTACACGCCTCTGATATTGTCCCACACACTGAATGTGTCGCTGAAAACGAAAAGAAACAATTTCAGGTTCGTGATATTTCAGAGCTTGTCCGTCAAGGGCAAGACATTGTGGTGCAAGTGGTCAAAGACCCTCTTGGTACTAAAGGTGCTCGCTTAACCACTGATATCACTCTACCGTCTCGTTATCTGGTATTTATGCCGGGCGCAAGTCATGTTGGTGTATCTCAACGTATCGACAGCGAGTCTGAACGTAACCGTCTTAAAAAAGTCGTGTCTCGTTACTGTGACGAACACGGTGGCTTCATCATCCGCACAGCAGCAGAAGGTGCAGATTCAAATGAGTTGGCACAAGATGCCGCATTCTTGAAGCGATTATGGCTAAAAGTATTAGAGCGTCGTGGTAAGCACAAGGCGCGTACTCGTTTGTATGGTGAGCTTTGCTTAAGCCAACGTATCTTACGTGACTTCGTCGGTACTGAGCTGAGCAAGATTCAGGTCGATTCTCGTCTAGAATATGAAAACCTAAAAGAGTTTACCTCTGAATACGTGCCTGAGCTGACAGACAAGCTTGAGCTGTATGAAGGTGATAAGCCTATCTTTGATATGTACGATACCGAGAACGAAATTCAGCGTTCATTGGATCGTAAAGTCGAATTAAAGTCTGGTGGATATCTGATTATCGACCAAACTGAAGCGATGACCACGGTTGATATCAACACTGGCGCGTTTGTTGGTCGTCGTAATCTAGAAGAGACGATTTTCAACACCAATGTAGAAGCGACTCAAGCGATTGCTCGTCAGCTGCGTCTACGTAACTTAGGTGGCATCATCATTATCGACTTTATTGATATGTTGTCTGAGGAACATCGTAAGCGAGTACTAACTTCTTTAGAGGCTGCGCTCGACAAAGACCGTGTGAAAACCAATATTAATGGCTTCACGCAGCTTGGGTTGGTTGAGATGACTCGTAAACGTACTCGTGAAAGTATTGAGCATATCCTATGTTCGAGCTGTCCTGCTTGTGAAGGCCGCGGCAGTGTGAAGACAGTTGAAACCGTTTGTTATGAAATTCTTCGAGAGATCACGCGAGTGAATCGTGCGTACGACGCCGATAAATTTGTGGTCTATGCGGCAGCTGCCGTAGCTGAGGCGTTAGAGGGCGATGAATCTCATGCGCTTGCGGAGCTTGAAGTCTTTATTGGTAAGCAAGTTAAAATCCAGGCTGAGCCTCTGTACATACAAGAGCAGTTTGATGTTGTTATGATGTAATGGAAATTTTGTGAGCTCAAGCGTTACTCTGATTCTACGTGCATGTTTATGGTTAGTGGTTACTCTCTTAGTAACGCTAGCCATTGCCGTTACTACACTGCGTGTAGCCTTGCCCAATTTAAACAAGTATCAATCTGAAATTGAGCTTTGGGTAAACCAACACTCCGGTTTTGATTTTTCGATTCAAGACGTGGGCGGTTTTTGGCGTAACACTCACCCCTCTATTGCTCTGCAAGGCGTTAAAGCCAGCCTTCCCAATGCGGAAGATGTGAGCTTTTCTGTCGAGCGTGTTGAAGTCGAGTTTGACTTGATTCAATCGGTCGTACAGATGCGCCCGGTTGTGGCCGAGTTGGTCATGAATCAAATGTATCTTGATATCCGCTCAATTGAGCTGTTTGCTGGGCAAAATGGCAAAGATGAGCCTAAAGATTCTGGCTCTTCCCAGCGAGCGATGCAAGAGCTCGATAATTTACTGCTAAAAACACTCGTCGATGTAACTGCAAAAGATTCTTCTATTCTTTATCACTCTGTTTCGGGTGAAGAACGTCAGCTCGATATAGAAACCTTAAAATGGCAAAACTCAGACAAACATCACCTTGCTGAAGGTGTGGTGAGTATCAAAGGTGCCAATCTAAACTCTCTGTCAGTGAGTGCTAACTTTATTGATGGTGGGTCACTGACTGATGTGACTGGTGAGTTTTATGTCAGTGCCGACAGCATTTCTGTTAAGCCATGGCTTACGCATTATATGCAGGCGGAATCCGGCATTGAAACGGGTACTGTGAGCTTGAATAGCTGGCTTACGCTGCGAAATAGCAAGCCAGTGAGCGCTTATGTTGAGGTTTTACCCTCAGAACTGGCGTGGAACGAAGATGGCGAGCATGACCTCATGCTTGAGTCCGGTGTCTTTAAGTTGTCGCCGACTGATGATGGTTGGCAAGTAAATGGTCACTCACTAAACCTTAGAACGGATGACACACCTTGGCCGGAACTCGACGTAGCGTTCAAGTGGAATCAAGGTCCATGGCAACTCAACATTTCTGAGCTGGATATTGCGACTATTACTCCGTTGATTAAGCTGCTGCCTGACTCTGAACAATCAACCAAAATGATTAACGTATTGGCGCCGGGCGGCTCTGTTTCTGATATCCGTGTTTCCATGGGTTCGGGAATTGACCGTTTACGTTATTCAGCCAGTTTTTCTGATCTTGCTATCGAGCAGTGGGAACTAGTCCCAGGCTTTAGCCAAGTGTCTGGTAGTGTGTTTGGTTCGGCCTCGGAAGCGAAAGCTAGCCTGCATGTTATTGACGATGTGTTCCCTTATGGTGACGTATTCCAAGCGCCTTTGAATATCAAACAAGGTCAGGTTGATATTGTTTGGCAGCAAGATGAAAACGGCTGGAAGCTGTGGTCAGACAAAATCACAGCTGCCACCCCCGATTTACAAGTACTAGGCGCATTCCGCTTAGACTTCCCAAAAGATGCGAGCCCGTTTTTATCCTTCTACGGCGAAGCGGACGCTTACAATGTCGGTGAAACATGGCGCTACTTACCTACACTGGCTCTTGGGCAAGATCTAACAGACTACCTTTCAACTGCGATTCAAGCCGGTAAAGCGGATACCGTAAAACTGTTGTGGCATGGTGATTTGTCTCAATATCCATACACTAACCACGATGGTATTTTCCAGGTTTGGGTTGGCTTAGAAGATGCGAAATTCAGCTTTGATACCGCGTGGCCACTGATTACTGATCTTCAGCTTGATCTGTTGTTTGAAAATGATGCGATGCATCTGGATTCTCGCTCAGCTCAACTGATGGATGTGACGGCAGATCGAATCACAGGACGCATTCCTTATTTAGGGGAAGGCGGCCATATTGAAATTGAAGCTAAAGCGACGGCGTCTGGCAACGCAGTACGCGATTACATGACGTCTTCGCCACTGGTGGGCTCGGTAGGCGCAGCCTTAACCGCACTTCAAGTGAGTGGTGATGTCTCTTCTGAGTTCCAGCTGAATATTCCGTTTGATTCTGAAAAAGAAGCAAGAGCATGGGGTTACGCCGACTTAAGTGGCAACCATGTTGAGATTGAAGCGCCGCCAATGGTGCTCGAGAACACCACGGGTCGAATTGAATTTGATAATGACGTAGTGACGGCAAATGGCCTCGCTGCGGATCTGCTTAACCAAGGTATCTCGCTTGATTTTAAGGGCCTTAATGATGGTCCTGGCTATGCAGTTGATATTGATGTGTTAGGTGATTGGGACGTCAAGCCTCTAGAACCTTACATCGGTGAGCAATGGTTAAGCCGCTTATCAGGTCATGCGCAATGGCAAAGCCAGATTGATATCCAGCTGAATGATATCGGCTTTACCTACCAACTAGACTTACAGTCAGACCTAAAATACTTGGCGAGTGATTACCCATATCCATTGGCGAAAAAATCACTAGAAAGTGGCTCTGCAAGGCTACAGGCATCGGGTAACCAAGAGACGATTACCGCGCGCCTGCAATTGCCAAACACCAAGTACCAAGCTGAGATTGATATCACAGGCGACGTGCCTGAGTTAACGGCGACCAACTTAGTGCTTGGTCGCGGTGGCTACAAAATTAGCCCGGTGGTGGGCCATCACGCCCTGATTCGTACAGACAAATTCAATGCCGATGATTGGTTATCGGTTGTAATGGAACCGGTAAAGCCTTCAACGGCTGTACTTAGTCAAATGAACACGCCAACCATACCTGCGCCAAGCCGTATTACCTTTGAGAGTAAAGAGCTGATCTTGGGTGGTATCTCTTGGAATGACGTCGATTTTAGTGCTAGTAAGAACAAACAGGCGTGGCAAATGGAAGTGTCTAGCCAAGAGCTAGAAGGGGATATTAACTACCTGCCTCCTTATGATTTGACAGTTTCACTGGATCGTCTGCATCTGTTTGTTCCTGAGTGGAGTGATAAGAACAACCAAGATCAGCAACTGCTGCAACGTAAAGAACAAGCTGCGCCATTGATATCCAAATTGGATAGAGAGATCCACGATGCGATGCCAAACCTGACCCTGACGCTGAACGACTTTTGGCTGCAAGGCTACAAGGTGGGTAAGGTCGATGTTGAAATGACGAGGAACGAAGATCGTATCGAGTGGAACAAAATCCAGGTGCGAAGCGGCGGTAACAAAGCGGATGTGAGTGGCTGGTGGGAACTGCAAGGTGACAAGAGTCATTCATCGTTAACCGTTGATGTTGAAGGTGAAAACAACAGCGAGCTCATGGAGCGCTTTGGTATTACTTCCGGGATTCAAAAAGCGCCATTCGCGTTGGAAGGTCAACTAAATTGGGATGGTTCGCCTTGGGGAATCAAAATGGATACCCTTGATGGCAACGTTAAAACCAAGTTTGGTAAAGGCATTATCTCGGATGTGAGCGGCGCAGCTCGATTACTTGGCCTGTTTAGCCTAGATTCGATCATCCGTAAGATGCAGCTCGATTTCTCAGATGTGTTTGATAAAGGTATGGCCTTCAACAGCATCACCGGAACGGGCGAGATTCAAAATGGTATCTTCCTGACCAATGATCTGAACATGGATGCGGTCGCAGGTGAGATGAAAATCAAAGGTATCGCTAACCTCAACACGCGTCAGGTTGATGCTGAGGTGAACTTTACCCCAGATATTACCTCGGGTATTCCCGTATTAACGGCCTTTGCGGTAACCCCTCAAACGGCGCTGTACGTATTGGCGGTGACCACGGTTATCTCGCCAGTTGTGGAAGTCTTTACCCAAGTAAATTATTCGGTGAAAGGACCATTGGATTCACCAACGGTGAGCGAACTTTCTCGTAGCTCTGGCGAGTTTCAGCTGCCAGAGAAGCTGAGAAAATTAGCCGAATAGGCCTTAAATTAGCCGAAAAGACCTTATGCCCGAGTCAGCGAATATACGGTGAAATGCTGATTTCTGAATCATAATGAATGGAGGAGCGATACACATGGATTGTGTTGGGTTGATTCAAATGACATCTGGCCCCAGCCCTGAATTGAACTTTGAGTACCTTGCTCAAGAAGTTGCAAAGTGCAAAGAGTTGGGGGCTAAGTGGGTTGTTTGCCCTGAAAACGCGTTAGTTTTTGGCAGTCAAGCCGACTATCACCAGTGTGCTGAGCCTTTTAATGATGGCCCACTGCAAAAGAAAATCTCTGAGCTAGCAAAGCTTCACAGAATTTGGATCGTCATTGGCAGTATGCCGATAAGCACAACTAACGGAGTGACGACCACCACCTTGGTGATTGATGATTTTGGTTGCCTCGTTGCTCATTACGACAAGCTACACATGTTTGATGTGGATGTCGCTGACGCCCATAAGTGCTATCGAGAGTCGGATATTTTCACTCCGGGCAACCAAGTTGTGACAGCGGAAACGCCTTTTGGTCGCTTAGGTTTGAGTATTTGTTATGATGTGCGCTTTCCACACTTGTATTCAGAGTTACGTAAGCAAGGGGCACAAATCATTGTGGTGCCTGCGGCTTTTACAGCGGTAACGGGTCAAGCGCACTGGGAAGTACTATTAAGATGCCGCGCGGTTGAAACACAGTCGTGGATTGTCGCGGTAGGTCAAGGCGGAAAACACCCTTGCCAAAGAGAAACATGGGGACACTCAATGGTGGTTGATCCATGGGGACGAGTGGTCGCACAGTTAGACCAAGATCCTAAAAGTATGGTGGTTGAGATAGACACATCCAGTTGCGAGTCCATTAGGCAAAATATGCCCATCGCGCAACACTCTCGATTTACCAATCAATTTTAATTACAAACAAGAGCCATCTATGAGCATTAATCAAATTGAAGAAGCGCTACTGAACCCGACAGGGCTTACGGAGCAAAATATCGCAGATACATTGGCGAGTATTGCTACCCGCCAAATTGATTATGCTGATATCTACTTTCAGTCAAGCTGGCACGAATCTTTAGTGCTAGAAGACAGCATTATTAAAGACGGCTCTTTCAATATCGATTGCGGTGTTGGCGTTCGTGCAGTATCTGGTGAAAAGACTGGTTTTGCTTACTCTGACCAAATCCAATTGGATGGTCTTAAGCAGAGCGCAATTGCGGCTCGTGGTATTGCTAAACAAGGTCAAAACGGCAAGGTTCAAGCGTTCAAACGCAACTCTAATCAAGCTTACTATGATGCAGTTAACCCGCTTGCGAGTTGGGAAAAACAGCAGAAAACAGAATTACTAAAATCATTAGATGCTTACATTCGCACTAAAGAGCCGATGGTGACTGAAGTATCGGTGAGTTTAAGTGGTGTGCATGAGCAGATGCTGGTTGCTGCGACTGATGGCACTTACGCTGGTGATATTCGTCCGCTGGTTCGCTTGTCTATTAGCGTACTTGCACAGAAGGGTGATCGTCGTGAGCGTGGTAGCGCTGGTGGTGGTGGCCGTTTTGGTTACGACTTCTTCTTAAGTGATGACAAAGGCACTCAAGTTGCTTACCAATTTGCGGATGAAGCGATTCGCCAAGCATTAGTTAACCTTGAAGCGGTTGCAGCGCCTGCTGGTGCCATGCCTGTGGTTCTTGGTTCTGGTTGGCCGGGCGTTCTGCTGCATGAAGCGGTAGGCCACGGTTTAGAAGGCGACTTCAACCGTAAAGAGTCGTCAGTATTCTCTGGCAAAGTTGGTGAGCAAGTAACTTCAAGCCTATGTACGATTGTCGATGACGGTACATTAACGGATCTACGCGGTTCATTGAACGTCGATGATGAAGGTGTTAACGGTCAGTACAATACGTTAATCGAAAACGGCATCCTAAAAGGTTACATGCAAGATAAGCTGAACGCTCGTCTAATGGGTGTAGCACCGACAGGTAATGGTCGTCGTGAGTCATACGCGCATCTTCCAATGCCACGTATGACGAATACATACATGCTACCGGGCGAACACACACCGGAAGAGATCATCGCGACGGTTGAGAAAGGTATCTACGCACCGAACTTCGGTGGCGGTCAGGTCGATATCACATCAGGTAAGTTCGTATTCTCAGCGTCTGAAGCGTACATGATTGAAAACGGTAAGATCACTCACCCAGTGAAAGGCGCGACGCTAATCGGTTCTGGTATCGAAGCGATGCAGCAGGTGTCTATGGTGGGTAACGACCTAAGCATCGACCGTGGTGTGGGTGTGTGTGGTAAGGCTGGTCAAAGTGTGCCAGTGGGTGTTGGTCAACCAACATTGAAACTAGACTCGCTAACCGTTGGTGGTACTGAGTAATTCAGACTAACCTCTGCCGACTTACTTCAAAATATTAAATTGAAAAGCGCCTCCAATGTGAGGCGCTTTTTGTTTTTAGATTACTGATTCAGTGAGCGTATAGAGTCACTACATGTTCTCTTCCGCAAACTCAGCTAGTCGGCTACGCACCACACCATTGAGGTGGATGTTGGCACTGCCTTCGAAGTTTTTAAAACGCTCAACCATGTAGGTTAAGCCTGAAGTCACAGGGGTTAGGTAAGAAGAATCTATCTGCGCTAAGTTACCTGAGCAGACGATCTTAGTACCTTCACCACAACGGGTGATGATGGTTTTTATCTGTGAAGCGGTGAGGTTCTGACACTCATCCAAAAGCACAAAGGCATTTTGAATCGAGCGGCCACGCATGAAGTTGATTGATTTGAACTGGATATTGGCTTTGTCACAGATGTACTTCATCGAGCCTTCTGTGCAGTGGTCGTTCTTGTGCAGCGCTTCCAGTGTATCGGTCACTGCGGCTAACCAAGGCAACATTTTCTCTTCCTCTGTACCCGGAAGGAAACCTATCGATTCACCAATATCAGGGGTGTTGCGGGTTACGATGATCTTATCGAATTGCTTACGTTCAATGGTTTGTTCAAGTGCAGCAGCCATAGCAAGCAGTGTCTTACCACTACCTGCGGCGCCAGTGAGAATCACAAGATCAATATCAGGGTCGAGCAGCGCATCAATCGCCATGCCTTGATAGACGTTCTTTGGTGTGATGTCCCATGCTCTGCGATTCATCAATCTTTCGCGGCTGAGGTCTCTCAGGGTAATGCTTTCCGGCTCAATCTCCTCGACTCGAGCGGCAAAGTCACTTTCTTCGTCAATCACATATTGGTTGAGGAAGGTTGGCTCGAACGGCGCTCTTGCTAAGGTGTGCAGCGTCTTGCCGCCTAAACTTCTGCTCTCGACATTATCGATACCATCCCAAAATGAGCCTTCCAGTTGTTGGAAGCCTTTGGTGAGGTATTGGATATCATCAATCAGTTGGTCAGTTTGATAGTCTTCAACAAAACGTACACCGGCGCCTTTTGCTCGTAAACGCATATTGATGTCTTTGGTGATGAGAACCACTTCGCGTGGTGCGCGTTTATTTTGAAGATAGAGGACAGCGTTGAGGATTCGGTTATCGCCCGCCTTGTCATCGGCAAAGGCTTTGATGCTTTCTTGAAGTTCGTAGTCAGCGAGTATTGAAATACTGCCAGATGCATTTATGTCTTTAGAAAAAGGGATGCCTTCCGATATTTGGTCTGGTGTGGCTTCCCTGAACAGGTCTTCGAGCGTTCGAATCGCAATTCTCGCATCTCGAGCAACGTCTCTTTTACTGTCTTTGATTCTGTCGAGTTCTTCTAGCACTGTCATGGGGATAACGACATCGTGCTCTTGGAAAGAAAATATAGCGAAGGGTTCGTGAAGTAGGATATTGGTGTCTAAAACAAATAGCTTCCGGTTGGTCTCGCCCATAGCATCTCCTTGCCGACGTGCGGCTTGCCTTGCATTCATTGAACGTAGATAAAGCTCATATAAAGATTAGTATCTGATTCTGGTGATAGTCAACTACTCACCTACTCACCTAAACTTCATCTAGAGGAACAGCACCATATCGTTACGAGTGAATATGGTGTATTCGTTTGAGAGCAGCAATCTGCTACCTATAGATTAACCATGAATTTTTGACAGTTTGATTGCACTGGCGAAAACAGAAAAAAAGCATGAAATCATCTCCTTTAGGCGTGACCTAAATCACAGCATCGAGTAAGATTAGCGACCTTTTTCTGCACCATTTTCTCGAGATATTTATTATTGAGAGCGCACTTAAAAAGTGGCTGCAAACTAGACATTTTTGGCTATATTTTTAGTTCAGGAGCGATAATGTTCTTGTTTAAAACTGCAGTTAAGAAGACCAAATTCCAACTATAAGATTGAGGTAGTCGATTCATGACATTTGCTTTGGGGCAACGCTGGATAAGCGATACGGAGAGCGATTTAGGTTTAGGTACCGTTGTAGCAATGGATGCTCGCACAGTGACACTAATGTTTGCAGCGTCAGAAGAAAACCGTGTTTATGCACGTACTGATGCTCCCGTAACCCGAGTAACGTTTAATGTAGGCGATGTCATCGAATGCCAAGAAGGTTGGTCTCTGTCTGTCGAAGAAGTTATCGAAGACAAAGGGCTGCTAACCTACTTAGGTACTCGCGAAGATACCCAAGAAACAGAAGTCACTCTGCGTGAAATCTTCTTAAGCAACCAGATCCGCTTTAACAAGCCACAAGATAAGCTATACGCAGGTCAAATCGACCGTATGGATAACTTTGTGTTGCGTTACCGTGCGCTAAGCAACCAGTACCAACAACACAAGAGCCCGATGCGTGGCTTGTGTGGTATGCGTGCTGGCTTGATCCCTCATCAGCTATACATCGCTCATGAAGTGGGTCGTCGTCACGCTCCGCGCGTTTTACTGGCTGATGAAGTGGGCCTAGGTAAAACCATCGAAGCGGGCATGATCATCCACCAACAGGTGCTGTCTGGCCGTGCTGAACGCATTCTGGTTGTGGTTCCTGAAACTCTACAACACCAATGGTTAGTAGAGATGATGCGCCGTTTCAACCTGCATTTTTCTATCTTCGATGAAGAGCGTTGTATTGAAGCGTTTGCTGAATCAGACAACCCGTTTGATACCCAGCAGTACGTTCTGTGTTCTTTGGACTTCCTACGTAAGAGCCGTAAGCGCTACGAGCAAGCACTTGAAGGCGAGTGGGACTTGTTGGTTGTCGATGAAGCGCACCACCTTGAGTGGAGCCAAGACAAACCAAGCCGTGAATACCAAGTGGTTGAAGGCTTAGCGGAAAATACGTCTGGTGTGCTACTACTAACAGCAACGCCTGAACAGCTTGGTCGTGAGAGCCACTTTGCACGTCTGCGTCTGCTTGATCCTGATCGCTTCTACGATTACGAAGCATTCGTTGAAGAAGAAGACCAATACGCACCGGTTGCTGATGCAGTAACGGCTCTGTTCTCTGGAGTGAAGCTTGAAAACAGCGCGAAGAACCAGATTACGGAACTGCTTTCTGAGCAAGATGTTGAGCCTCTGTTCCGTGTGATTGAAGGTGATAGCAGCGAAGAAGAGCAAGCGTTAGCTCGCCAAGAACTGATTGATAACCTTATGGATCGCCATGGTACCGGCCGTGTTCTTTTCAGAAACACACGTGCTGCAATCAAAGGCTTCCCTAAGCGTAATGTAAACCTACTGCCGATGGAGATTCCAACGCAGTACACAACCTCAATGCGTGTATCTGGCATGATCGGTGGCAAAATGGCTCCCGAAGCTCGTGCAATGAAGATGCTGTATCCAGAAGAGATCTTCCAAGAGTTTGAAGGTGAAGATTCAAGCTGGTGGCAGTTCGACTCACGCGTTAACTGGTTGATTGAAAAGATCCAAGACAAGCGCAGCGAGAAAATCCTAGTGATCGCCTCTCGTGCAAGTACGGCTCTTCAATTAGAGCAAGCACTGCGTGAGCGTGAAGGTGTGCGTGCAACCGTATTTCACGAAGGCATGTCGATTCTAGAGCGTGATAAAGCTGCGGCTTACTTTGCTCAAGAAGAGGGCGGCGCTCAGGTTCTTATCTGTAGTGAAATCGGCTCTGAAGGTCGTAACTTCCAGTTCGCTAACCAACTTGTGATGTTCGATCTTCCATTCAACCCAGACTTGCTTGAGCAACGTATTGGCCGTTTGGACCGTATCGGTCAGCTGCGTGATATCGACATTCATGTTCCTTACCTAAAAGGCACATCACAGGCGATCCTTGCGCGTTGGTTCGATGAAGGTCTGAATGCATTTGCGGAAACTTGTCCAACGGGTCGCACGGTTTACGATAAGTACTCAGATGTTCTTATCGAGATGCTGGCTTCTGGTAACACTGAGCAACTTGATGAAGTGATTGAAGAGTCTGCCAAGCTAAATCAAAGCCTGAAATCAGATCTAGAAAAAGGCCGTGATCGCCTATTAGAAATGCACTCAAACGGCGGCGAAAAAGCGCATGAAATTGCAGAGAAGATTGCCTCGACTGACGGCGACACTAACCTAGTAACGTTTGCACTAAGCCTGTTCGATACGATTGGCTTGAACCAAGACGACAAGGGTGAGAATGCTCTGGTTGTAACGCCGTCTGAGCACATGATGGTGCCAAGCTACCCAGGCTTACCATACGAAGGCGCAACCATCACGTTTGATCGTGATACTGCGCTTTCTCGTGAAGACATGAACTTCATTAGCTGGGAACACCCAATGATTCAGGGCGGTATCGATCTGCTACTGAGTGAAGGTGTTGGTGCATCAGCGGTATCACTACTGAAAAACAAAGCGCTGCCAGTGGGTACTATCCTGCTTGAGCTGGTTTACCTTGTGGATGCGCAAGCGCCGAAACGCAGCGGTATCAGCCAGTTCTTGCCTAAGACGCCAATTCGTTTGATGATGGATGGCCGTGGTAATGACTTATCAGCTCAGGTTGAGTTCGACAGCTTTAACCGTCAATTAAGCCCTGTAAACCGTCACCTAGCGAGCAAGCTAGTTAACTCGGTACAAGGTGAAATTCACAAGCTAATCGAAGCGGGTGAGACGCACGTACTGCCTAAAGTGGAAGAAGTGCGTGAACAAGCTCAACGAGATATGCAGACTAACCTGAACGGTGAATTAGAGCGTCTACAAGCGCTTAAAGCCGTGAATCCTAATATTCGTGATGAAGAGCTAGAGGTAATCGAAGCTCAAATCAATGAACTGACCGGTTACATCAGCAAAGCTCAGGTTCAGCTAGATTCATTACGCTTGATTGTGGTTTCTCACAACTAGTTTTGAATTAGCGAAATGCTTCAACGAAATAAGGCCTTCATTATGAAGGCCTTATTTGTATCTGTAGCTTAATTAACAATTCAAGTAGCTGGTTACATTAACCACTTCCACCAAACAAATACCGCTAGGAAACCAAATAGGTAAACAAGACCTGCTACAGACAACCATTTTAGTTTGCTGCCAATGGCTAGCGCTTCTGGAAGCTTAGCTTTGTTGACCAAGATGAAATTAAGCAGAGCGAAGAATGGCGTTGTTGCAAACGCGAGTACCATTGCGAAATCGAGCATAGGCATCAGTGCTGCGCTAAAGAACATCACAATCGCGAGTGCCGCGATAGAGACAATGATTATCCAGCCTTGCAGCATTCTTGGGCTTGAATCTTTTTTGAATAATAGACGTTGTGATTCAGCAAGCACGCGTGAGTAGCCATCGATAACGGTAATGGTGCTACCAAAGATACAGAAGAAAGCGATAAGAGCGATTAACGGGCGAGACCATTCACCAATTGTCGAAGCGTAGATGCCGACCAATTGATGAGTAAAGCCAACACCGGAGCGAGACAGTTCAACTCCCGAACCGTGAAGTACTAGCGCGCCTAACGCAACGAATACTAAAGCAAGCAGCGCCGTACCAATGTAGCCAACGTTAAAGTCGAACAGCGCTGATTGTGCGGTCACTTCCTGCTTCTCTTTTTGGCTTTTTAGCCACATAGAGGTGATGCTTGATATTTCGATAGGCGCAGGCATCCAACCCATGGTCACCACGATAAAACCAATAGCAGCCAATGACCAAGGCGACGGTGGAACAAAAGCAGCATCAGGTTCGACTGGAGAGCCGATAGCAATGGCGACTGCAGCTAAGGTTGTGATGGTTAAGATCGCCATGATCGCTTTAGATAGTGTATCTAGAGCACGATAATGGCCAGCAAACAGAATGATCAAACAGGTCGCTAAAACGATCATGCACAAGGTGCTAGTGGCTAAATCGAAAGGAACAAAGTAACTGAGTAGGCTTGCACTGAATAATAGCAGGGCAGCGGTATTCACGACCGCAGATATGGCACTCAAGATCGAAAAGATCACAAGGTATGGGCGGCCTAGGTTAGAGTAACCTTCCACCAAGCTTTGACCCGTTCCTAGCGTGTATTGGATGCCGGCTCTGAAGAATGGATATTTAAATACGTTAACGAGGATAATGAGAGCGGCAAGCTGCCAACCATAAATCGCACCCGCCTTGGTTGAGGCGACTAAGTGAGAACCACCTACAGCCGCTGCGGCCATCATAATGCCTGGGCCAAGAGACTTAATTAAACTTGATAGGGGAGCTGAGGTTGGTGTTTTTGTGTTGGTGGTTTTAACCGTACTGTCCATCGTTTTTCCTTTGATGCTGACTTCTTATTATCTGTTACCCTATCAATACCATGTTTTGTAAAGCCGTCAACTTTTATGTACGAAAATATTGAAAATTGTATTTATTTATAAACGAATCAACCGTGAATTATTTGTTCACTAGCAATTAAGAGGCTTCAATGGCGTTAGAACAGTACACACCACCACGTGAACCGTGGATTGATATTGTTTATCAAGATGACGATATTCTTGTGGTGAACAAGCCTGCAGGCCTGCTTTCTGTTCCGGGTAGGTTACCTGAGCATTACGACAGTATGTGGAGTCGCTTGGTTGTCGAATTTCCAGAGATTCAAGTCGTGCATCGATTAGACATGTCGACATCGGGCTTGATGCTGCTCGCTAAACACAAACAAGCTGAGCGTCATTTGAAGAAGCAATTTCAATATCGACTGACACACAAACTCTATTACGCCCGAGTATGGGGTTCAGTAGAAGAAGCTGAAGGTTTGATTGACCTCCCTCTTATTTGCGATTGGCCAAACCGGCCGAAGCAGAAAGTGTGTTTCGAGGATGGTAAATCATCACAGACTCGTTATGTGGTAGAACAGCAAGAACTCCAAACGACTTTACTTAAGTTACTGCCAATTACCGGGCGTTCTCACCAATTGAGAGTGCATTGCATGGAAATAGGCGCACCGATTGTGGGCGATGAGTTTTACGCAACATCAGAAGCATTTGAATACAGTGATAGGTTGGCTTTGCATGCGTGTGAGCTGAGCTTTTATCATCCAGCGAATAATCAGTTGTTTAAAGCCTTTGTTCCCTGTGACTTTTATCCTCAAGCATCGCCACAAATCGAACAGCACTTTGAAATTGCGCCTGAGCTTCCAGACTACAGTAAGCTAAAAGCTTAGAATGGACTGATTCATAGATCTAACCAAGGAAGAAGAATGCCAACGCTGAAAGTTGTGTTTCTCGATAGAGCGACTATCCCATCTCAAATTCATTTAAAGCCTCTGAGCTTTGAGCATGAATGGGTAGAGTATGATTTCACAGCTCCTGAGCAAGTATCAGAGCGAGTTGAAGAAGCTGATGTGGTGATCACTAACAAGGTGGTGCTCAATGAGTCGAACCTAGCTGGTACTAAAAAACTCAAGTTGATCGCGGTTTCGGCGACCGGAGTCAACAATGTCGATGTGGAATACTGCAAATCTAAAAACATTGCAGTGGCAAACGTACAAGGCTACGCGACTCAATCGGTTCCTGAGCATGTCATCGCAATGCTATTCGCTCTTAAACGAAACCTTGTTGGTTATCACAAAGACATTGAGGCGGGTGAGTGGCAAAAGGACAAGCAGTTCTGCTTCTTTACTCATCCGATTCAAGATGTGGCTGGCAGTACATTGGGTTTAATGGGCAGTGGCAGCTTAGGTCAAGCCACCGCAATGTTAGCCAAAGCGATTGGTATGAAGGTGATGTTTGCCGAGCGAAAAGGAGCAGAGTCTTGTCGAGAAGGGTATCTGCCTTTTGATACGGTATTGAAGCAAGCGGATGTGATCAGTCTACATTGCCCATTGACTGATGCGACCCAAAATCTGATTTCAGAGCGAGAGCTGACTATGATGAAATCGAGCGCGGTATTAATTAATGCCGGGCGCGGAGGTCTAGTAGATGAACAAGCCCTAGTTGAGGCTTTGAAAAAACATGAGATTGCAGGCGCAGGTATGGATGTGTTTACACAAGAGCCAGCCGACAACTCAAATCCACTATTGGCTAATAGCCACTTACCGAACTTATTACTCACTCCACATGTGGCGTGGGGCAGCGACAGCTCGATTCAAAAACTGTCTGATATCTTAATGGATAATATTGATGGCTTTATTGCGGGTAGCCCGCAAAACATAGTGAATTGACTCTAAAGCTATGTAGCATGAATTAAAACAAAAAAGGTTGGCCTGTAGGTCAACCTTTTTAGATTGTGTGTCGATTAAATGACTTAACCTTGCGGTTTAACCACCAATACATTGATTGGTGAGTTCTGTACTACTTTGCTTGCAACCGAGCCAAGTACCACTTTGTCGATTTTTGAACGCTTATGGCTAGGCATCACGATAAGGTCGGCGCCAAGCTTTTCTGCGTAATCAAGAATCGTCGCGTAGGTTTTACCCTCAGCAACATGAACTTTGTAAACCACTTCATCGTCGATGTGTTTGTCGGCAAACTCTTTCAGCTGATTTTTAACATCAAGCTTCATTTGGTTCGCTGCATCTTTCGGGAAGTAAGACGCCACCATCGACATGTGAATGCCTGGTAGTACGTTCAGAATGTGGATTTCAGCATTGCTGTGTTTTGCGTGCCATACCGCCAGTTCGACTGCCTTATCAGAAAAGCCTTTGTCATTAAGATCAACAGGAACAAGGATTTGTTTATACATGTATTCGTCTCTTTTTAATCAGCGCTAAGCTTTCACTTAGCACTGTAATTATCCTTTCCATGTAATAAAGCCAAATAGCGCTAAGCACTACTCAGCCTTATCCATTACGCGCTAATCTCATCCTTACGAGCACGTCTTCTTTGATTCATCGCTAAACCAATCAAAATGATAAGAGCTGGTAAGAATACCCACTCTTTCATTGGTCGATCTGCATCTTGGATAACGGATTTGATTTCCCAATCGAAATCAATACCAGCCGCTTCTGCTGGGCTACCGAACTCAACCATATCAACAATCATCTTGCCTTCTGATTCAGTCAGCATTAGACCCATAGAGGCAATACGATCTTCACTTGAGGTCGCAGAATCTTCAAACGGCAGGCGAACTGTCTTTTCAGAATAGTCACCTTCTAAGTTTTCGCCACCCACTCTAAGTTCAAGTGATTGTCCCACATCTAGGTTTTCTGTGATTTGAGCAATCTCAACTCCAGGCGAAAGAACTTTCTCTGGGTAAATCATGTCCCACCAGAAGCCAGGGCGGAAGAAAGTGAAGGTTAATGCAATAAGCAGCACCGTTTCCCACCACTTGTTCTTAGTGAACCACCAACCTTGTGTTGCAGCTGCGAAGATAAGTACCGCAGTCACAGATGAGAAGATAGTCAGTGCTAAGTGCCACCAAGAATCAATGCCCATCAGTAGTAGTTGAGTATTGAAGATGAACATGAAAGGTAGAATTGCGGTACGGATATCGTAGGTGAAGCCTTGGATACCAGTACGAATCGGATCTGATTTCGCAATTGCCGCTGCTGCAAACGCCGCGAGACCTACCGGAGGTGTATCATCCGCAAGAATACCGAAGTAGAACACGAATAAGTGCACCGCAATCAGTGGAATAATAAGACCGTGCGCAGCACCCAGAGTAACGATTACCGGAGCCATCAGCGTTGATACAACGATGTAGTTTGCTGTGGTTGGCAAGCCCATGCCTAGGATCAAGCTGATTACCGCAGTGAAGAGCAGCATAAGGATGATGCTACCGCCTGAGATAAACTCAACGAAGTCAGTCATTACAAGACCGATACCCGTTAGCGTCACCACACCTACAACAGTACCAGCAGCAGCTGTCGCCACACCAATACCAATCATGTTACGTGCGCCTGAAACCAAGCTCTCTGCTAGGTCAACGAAACCAGCTTTGGTTTGTTCTGCAAGATCGTCTGATTTGTTCATCAGAGTCATCAAAGGACGCTGGGTGATCAAGATGAAGATCATGAACACTGTGGCCCAGAAGGCAGATAAACCAGGTGAGAAACGTTCAACCGTCAGACACCAAACTAGCACTACGATAGGCAGTAGGAAGTGTAAACCTGATTTAATCGTTGGGCCTGGATCTGGAACTTCCTTTAGATCCGCATCGATCTCCATGCCGCCTTCAGCTGCGTATTTTGCTGATACGCGAACCAGAGCAACATAAGCGATTAATAGCGCCACAGTAACGATTGGTGTTGCCGCATCGCCAAATACATCTTTCGTCCAACCCACACCGTAGTAAACCGCGGCACTGATGACACACAGACCTAAAATGGTACCCGTGAAAGACAGTAAGCTTTGTACGATAGTTGGTGTGTGGCGACGAGGTAGGCCAGTCATACCTGCTTTACATGCTTCTAGATGAACAATGTAAATCAGAGCGATGTAAGAGATCAGAGCGGGCAGTAGCGCGGCTTTGATTACTTCTACATACGAAATGCCCACATACTCAACCATCAAGAAGGCTGCTGCACCCATGATAGGTGGTGTTAATTGACCATTGGTTGAAGCCGCGACTTCTACTGCGCCTGCTTTAGTGCCCGGGAAACCAACACGCTTCATTAGCGGGATAGTAAAGGTACCCGTGGTTACCACGTTTGCGATAGATGAACCTGATACCAAACCAGACAGACCTGATGCGACAACGGCTGCTTTCGCTGGGCCGCCTTTCATGTGACCAAGCAGTGAGAATGCAACTTTAATAAAGTAAGCACCGGCGCCAGCACGTTCTAGCATTGCACCAAACAGTACGAACAAGAATACGAATGACGTTGATACGCCAAGTGCCACACCGAATACACCTTCAGTTGTTAGCCACAGATGCGACATTGCCTTGTTCAGGCTCGCACCTTTGTGGGCAATAACGTCCGGCATGTGAGGGCCGCCAAAGGTATAAAGTAGGAATACTGCTGCCACAACCATAAGAGGTGGACCCAAAGCGCGTCGTGTTGCTTCAAGCAGTAAAACCATACCGAATACAGCCGCAACAATATCGAATGTTGTTGGTGCGCCCGATCGCTCAGCGAGTTCAGTATAGAAAATATAGATATAAGAAGCTGAAAAGCTACCTACAAGCGCTAATATCCAATCGACTGCGGGGATGCGATCCCTAGGCGAATTCTTCATGGCTGGATAAGCGGTAAAGGCTAGGAAAATAGCAAACGTAAGGTGAATTGCTCGAGCTTCAGTGTCGTTTAAAATTGCGAAGTTAAAAATGAACGGCAGCGGAGATGCATACCAAAGTTGGAACAGTGACCAACATAGAGGCACAAACCATAAAATACGGCCTTGGATACCACGAGGGCTACGCGCACCAGTATCTGATTGTGCCACCATTTCTTGCACATCTGGAGACGGTGATGTTGTCTGCGTCATGTACTTTATCCTTATTATTGATGGTCTGCCTTTTCTTACGAACAACCAAACGTTATTTATTTCCTATCTAGTGTAGTGAATGGATAGGGAAATGCGTTTTTTGTTCGTCTTTGTCTTAGGCTTGATACGAAGGTAAGTCCTCCAAATTGGAGAAACTTAAAGGGCTGTTCTTTTCACTTAAATTATTTTTATAAAACGTGAAAAGCCAATAAGGAGGGCTAGCCTCCTTATTGGTGTAGTAGGCTTAAAGTAGAGTTACTTTAGAAGGCCCACTTCTTTGTAGTATTTTGCTGCGCCTGGGTGAAGAGGGATAGAGATACCCGCTTTAACCATGTCTTCTTTTTTCAGGTTAGCAAATGCTGGGTGTAGGCGTTTGAAAGTGTCAAAGTTTTCAAATACTGCCTTAGCAACGTTGTATGCAACTTCTTCAGAAACGTCTGAAGTTGTTACCATAGTAGCTGCAACACCGAAGCTGTTTACGTCAGCGTCAGTACCACGGTACATACCAGCAGGAACTGTGCTGTAAGCGTAGTATGGGTTTTCAGCTACGATCTTGTCGATCTGTGGACCTGTTGCTGAAACCAGTTTTGCATCACAAGACGTTGTTGCTTCTTTGATTGATCCGTTCGGGTGACCAACCATGTAGATGAATGCATCAATCTTGTTATCACAAAGTGCTTGTGAACGCTCAGAACCTTTAAGTTCAGAAGCAAGCTTGAAGCTGTCGTTAGTCCAGCCCATAGCGTCCATTACAACACCCATCGTTGCACGGTCACCAGAACCTGGGTTACCAATGTTTACACGCTTACCTGCTAGGTCAGACACATTGTTGATGCCAGCATCAGTACGAGCGATGATGTTGAACGGTTCTGTATGTAGAGAGAACATCGCGCGAAGTTTCTTGTATTCGCCCTGATCTTTGAACTTACTTGTACCGTTGTAGCCGTGGTATTGCCAGTCCGATTGAACAACACCGAAATCTAGTTCACCAGCACGGATGGTGTTAACGTTGTAGATTGAACCACCAGTAGACTCTACAGAACAACGAATGTTGTGGTCTTTGCGGCCCTTGTTCACTAGCTTACAAATCGCACCACCAGTTGGGTAGTAAACACCCGTAACTGAACCAGTACCAATCGTGATGAACTCTTGAGCGTTAACAGCGCCAGCGCCCATTACAGCAGCTGCAATAGCACCAACTTTAATAAGTTTGGTAAATGCCATGAATTTCCCTTCCTTTATTCATTATTAACCCTGAAACAAGTGTAGTTGCTTCAGGAGTTTCCTATTTGGAAACGGCACCTTTTTCAATCCATGTGATGAAAAAGTGGCTGAATAATATCAAAAATTGGCAGAAAATTACTCGAATGTTAAAAGATATAGCTAAAAAATCTAACAAATGATGTCTTGATCTCGTGTTTGATTTGCTACTGAGTTTTTAAAATCAATGGTTTAGTGTGATTTTGGAAGGGAGGTATGGATATTCTAGGATGTGATTTGGATCACGAAGCAAATAGATACTCGTGATCCATTAATAAGGCTGATAGTTATGAAACAGCGATCAATTATCCTGCGTATTCAAACAGTTCACACACTGAATCAAACAGTTGCTTAGTGGTAACCGATAACGTTGGGGTAATGAAGATAGTATCATCACCTGCGACTACGCCCAGTATACCTTCCGACTTACCTAGTGAGTCTAATAAACGAGCAATCAGCTGCGCCGCACCAGGACCTGTGTGTATCACCACCAATGCATTGTTGTGGTCAATATCTAGTACTAGTTCTCTTAGAGAGCTAGAAACGGTCGGAACACCAAGCTCAGCAGGAAGACAGTAAACCATCTCCATTTTTGCGTTACGAGTTCGAACGGCACCAAACTTGGTTAACATACGCGAGACTTTAGACTGGTTGATGCTTTCAAAACCTTCGTGTTTTAGAGCATCAACAATTTCGCCTTGTGAGCCAAAACGTTCTTCTTTTAGTAAGGCTTTAAATGCACGAACTAAGTTGTCTTGCTTTTCTGTATTGCGCATATGTCATTCTTATTCATTAACAAAGATGTTTGCATATTCTCGCATACATATTCAATTTTAGCCAAAACATCCCTGTAATTTGTTAGTCATATCACTGTAAATATTTAATAGAATAATGTGTTATTTGCGACGACTTATTTTGTTATTTCAGTCGATTATCGCCATAATGCGAACTTGCTGTGTAGCACGGTTTTATTGACTTGCGCGAAGTCGCAAAGCTAGCGTTAATTGATTGTAATCACTTTGTGATTAATATAGTTTTTTAACTTAGATTTAGCTCAAGAATTACCCTACAAAGAATCTATAAGAGAAAGCTCTCAAGGAGAATAACAATGAAAGTAGCTGTTATTGGTGCCGCTGGTGGCATCGGTCAAGCCCTAGCCCTACTACTTAAGAACCGCCTACCTGCTGGTTCAGATCTTGCACTTTACGACATCGCTCCGGTAACACCGGGTGTTGCTGCCGATCTTAGCCATATCCCAACGCCTGTTTCGATCAAAGGTTACGCGGGTGAAGATCCAACACCAGCACTAGAAGGTGCGGATGTTGTACTTATTTCAGCGGGTGTTGCTCGTAAGCCTGGTATGGATCGTGCGGATCTTTTCAATGTGAACGCTGGCATTGTTAAGTCTCTTGCAGAGAAAATCGCAGTTACTTGTCCGACTGCTTGTGTTGGTATCATCACGAACCCAGTAAACACAACAGTGCCAATCGCGGCTGAAGTACTGAAGAAAGCGGGCGTTTACGACAAGCGTCGTCTATTCGGTATTACGACTCTTGATGTGATTCGTTCTGAAACGTTCGTTGCTGAACTAAAAGACAAAGATCCAGGCGACATCCGTGTTCCTGTTATCGGTGGCCACTCAGGCGTAACGATTCTTCCTCTACTTTCTCAAGTTGAAGGTGTAGAGTTCACTGACGAGGAAATCGCAGCACTAACGACTCGCATCCAAAATGCAGGTACAGAAGTAGTAGAAGCTAAAGCTGGCGGCGGCAGTGCGACACTGTCTATGGGTCAAGCGGCTTGTCGTTTCGGTCTTGCACTAGTTAAAGCACTTCAAGGTGAAGAAAACGTGATTGAATGTGCATACGTTGAAGGTGAAGGCGAGCACGCTCCATTCTTCGCACAGCCAGTTAAACTAGGCAAAGAGGGCGCTGAAGCGATCCTTAGCTACGGTGAGCTGAGTGACTTCGAACGTAACGCTTTAGATAGCATGCTTGAGACGCTAAATGGCGACATCGAGATTGGTGTTGAATTCGCTAAATAAGCGAGACGCTATTTAACTCAGCCTAAAGCTAATTAATAAGGGCCGGTCATTATGATCGGCTTTTTTGATCCTGAAGTTCAAGCTACTCGTATACACCTCCACAACCAAGGTGAAGGTAAATGTTATGGCTACTGTTCAGAAGGGTATGAATGTCGAATATTTGGGGCACTTAGGAAAAGTATTGGTAATTGATGAGCAAGAGCAGTATGCCTTGGTAGAGACTTACAACGGGCATGAGCAATACGCAGTGCCAATGGAAGAGCTTGAAGAAATTGAAGCTCAACTGCCACTATCATTAGAAGCGAGCCGATATTGAACCTTGGCTCACCTACAAATATTTGTTGAAAACCAAAAAAAAGAGCCCTGAGGCTCTTTTTGTTATTTATATAGAAGCTAGAAGCTAGAAGCGAGTTGTCTATTAACCTGCTTACTTACTGCGTTTAACAGCTAAGTGTGCGAGCGTGGCTAGCGCTTGCTTATATTCAGAGTCAGGAAGTACAGAAAGCTCAGCGATGGCTTTATCGGCCTCTTCGTAGGCTTTATTTGTTGTGTACTCTAAAGAGCCTGTCTCTTTCATTACAGCCATAATGTCGTCAAGACGTTCCATGCCGTTCGCTTTCTCAATCGCTTCACGAATCATGCTTGCTTGTTCAGGAGAGCCATTATGCATTGCGTAAAGTAGAGGAAGCGTTGGTTTGCCTTCGGCAAGATCGTCACCAACGTTTTTACCCATCTCTTTACCATCTGCAGTGTAATCCATCACATCGTCAATCAGTTGGAATGCGGTGCCTAGGTATTTACCATAGTTCTGCATTGCTGTTTCGATCTCTGGTGATGACTCAGTAAGAATCGCGCCGATTTGGGTCGCAGCTTCGAACAAACGAGCAGTCTTAGAGTAGATCACCTGCATGTAGCTTTCTTCTGTGGTGTCTGGGTTATTGCAGTTCATTAATTGTTGAACTTCACCCTCGGCAATCACGTTTACCGCTTCACTCATTAACTCAAGGATCTTTAAGGATCCTAGCGTTGTCATCATTTGGAATGAGCGTGTGTAGATAAAGTCACCCACCAAAACGCTAGCGGCATTACCAAAAGCGGCATTGGCCGTCGCTTTACCACGTCTCATGTCCGATTCGTCGACAACGTCGTCATGAAGCAGGGTTGCGGTGTGAATAAACTCGATAAAGGCTGCAGAGGTGATATGAGCTTCACCTTGGTAACCAAGTGCGCGGGCAGATAAAAGAGCAAGCAAAGGGCGTAGGCGCTTTCCACCACCGCTAACGATATAAAAACCAAGCTGGTTGATTAAACTTACGTCAGAATTAAGTTGGGCTTGAATTGTTTCATTCACTTTTGCCATATCATTGGCAGTAAGCGTTTGGATAGCTTTAAAATCCATTGTTCATCCGGCTGAAGTTAGACCCTGTAAGGCTTATACGTTGTATTCAATTGTTGAATAATACACTAAAAAACGTTGATTAATACATCGCTAAAGGGCATGATTGCCACACTTTTCTTTGGCGAACAGGTTTTCGCCAATTTTTTAAAAATATGGCTTGTCATAGCGCCATGATTCCCGTAGAATCTGCGCCCTATTGATTAGTTTAGCGCACACCCGAGTTGTACAATTAACAACCATAGGCTGTGCGGAAAAAGCGGAGTAAAATATGTACGCTGTTTTCCAATCTGGTGGCAAACAACACCGAGTAAGCGAAGGTCAAACACTTCGTTTAGAGAAATTAGACGTTGAAACTGGTGCAACTGTTGAATTTGATAAAGTTCTTCTTGTTGCTAACGGCGAAGAAATCGCTGTTGGTGCACCTCTTGTTGAAGGTGGCAAGGTTACTGCAGAAGTAGTACAACACGGTCGTGGCGATAAAGTAAAAATCGTTAAGTTCCGTCGTCGTAAGCACTCGCGTAAGCAAGCTGGTCACCGTCAGTGGTTCACTGAAGTGAAAATCACTGGCATTAACGCTTAAGTATTAGGAGAGTTTAACAATGGCACATAAAAAAGCTGGCGGTTCTACTAATAACGGCCGCGATTCAGAAAGCAAACGTCTTGGTGTTAAGCGTTTTGGTGGTGAATCTGTTCTTGCAGGTAACATCATCGTTCGTCAACGTGGTACTAAGTTCCACGCTGGCACAAACGTTGGCATCGGTAAAGACCACACTCTTTTCGCTCTTACTGAAGGTAAAGTGAAATTTGCTGTTAAAGGTCCTAAAAACCGTAAGTTTGTAAGCATCGAAGCTGAGTAATTTAATCTTTAACTAGATTATTTTATTAGCTTTCAAGCTGAATTCAAAAGCCCTGCCGATTCGGCAGGGTTTTTTATTTATAGCAAGAATAAAAAAGCAGACGCTCTTGTTTTGGTTTTGAGAAGCCGTTTTATTTTTTGATAAACAGATTAGTTTTTAAGAAGCCGTTTGTTTTTAAGAAATAAGAAGCAAAGAACCTCTCCTTATTTGTTCCTTGGTTGCAGGTCGGCCTAGATCTTAGGTGATCGATCTAAACACGGATCTGCTAGAATTTATATCACTCCTTGATGAGTGGTAACGCAACGTAAGTGCGGAGTTAAAAAATGAAATTCGTTGATGAAGCGGTAGTAAAAATAGAAGCCGGTGATGGCGGTAATGGTACAGTTAGCTTTTGGCGCGAAAAATTCGTCGCTAAAGGTGGTCCTGATGGCGGCGACGGTGGTGACGGCGGTGATGTTTACATCCAAGCGGATGAGAACTTAAACACACTGATCGATTACCGTTTCCAACGTTTTTACAATGCAGAGCGTGGCGAGAATGGTCGCGGCGGTAACTGTACTGGTAAACGTGGTAAAGACATTACGCTGAAAGTACCAGTTGGTACGCGTGCAGTTGATATCCACACCAACGAAATCGTTGCTGAAGTTGCTGAACACGGCAAGAAAGTAATGGTTGGTAAAGGTGGTTGGCACGGTCTTGGTAACACGCGTTTTAAATCGTCTGTTAACCGCGCTCCTCGTCAAAAGACAATGGGTACTAAAGGCGAAGTTCGTGAACTGCGTTTAGAGCTTCTTCTATTAGCTGACGTTGGTATGCTTGGCCTACCAAACGCAGGTAAATCTACTTTTATTCGTTCAGTATCTGCTGCGAAACCAAAAGTGGCTGATTACCCGTTCACTACTTTGATCCCAAGCTTGGGTGTGGTAAGTGTTGTCCCTGAAAAGAGCTTCGTTGTTGCCGATATCCCAGGACTAATCGAAGGCGCAGCTGATGGCGCTGGCCTTGGTATCCGATTCCTTAAGCACCTTGAGCGTTGTCGTGTTCTTCTGCATATGATCGACATTATGCCGATCGATCAATCTGATCCTATTCAGAATGCACTAACGATCATCGATGAGCTTGAGCAATACAGTGAAAAAGTTTCACAAAAACCTCGCTGGTTAGTGTTCAATAAAGTTGACCTAATGCCAGAAGACGAAGCAGACGAAAAGATTCAAGAAATCATCGATGCTTTGGGCTGGGAAGGCGAGTACTTCAAGATCTCTGCTGTGAATAAAATCGGCACCAAAGATCTTTGCTTCAAACTAGGTGAGTTTATGGAAAACCTACCTCGTGAAGTTGTAGAAGTTGAAGAAGAAGAAAAAGTAGACTTTATGTGGGATGACTACCATAAAGATGCGATGAGCGGTAAGAATGTCGTTACTGAAGATGACGACGATTGGGACGATTGGGATGACGAAGAGGATGACGGCCATGTTATCTATGTTCGTGACTAATCCTCTTAGTTTCTCATAACGCATCGGTCGCTTCTTACAAGTACACTGATAGTTTTATTAAACCGCAATGAAAATTGCGGTTTTTTTGTATCTAAATCATGACGTCTTACTGTTTTTTATGCAAAATTTATCTTTAGATAATTAACGCCTATGGGAAGGAAATCATGGCATCAAAGCAAAGAGCGATCTCAAGACTCGTCGCTCAATCAGGACAAATGTTATTGGCGCACGGGGCAGAGAGCACACTGGTCGGCGATATCATGCGTCGCATCGGTATTGCTTGTGGGGTGAATGAGGTTGAAGTCGCACTGTCAGCCAATGCGCTTGTTGTAACTACCGTAATGGATGATCACTGTATTACCACTACTCGAAGTTGTGCTGATCGTGGCATTAACATGCAGGTTATCACCGACATTCAACGCATTTGCATCATGATGGAGAAGGGAATTCTCGATTATGATTTGGCGTATAAAAAGATTCAAAACATCAGCCCCGAGCGCTACAACCGTTGGTTAGTGGTTGTGATGATAGGGTTGTCGTGCGCCTCTTTTAGCCACCTTGCGGGCGGAGACTGGCAAGTCTTCATGATGACTTTTATTGCTTCAGCTTGCGGTATGATCGTCAGGCAAGAGATTGGGCACCGCCATTTCAATCCGCTATTAAACTTTGCTATCACAGCATTCGTTACCACGACCATTTCAGCTCAAGCCGTACTTTACAATATTGGCGGCCAACCCACGATCGTGATGGCTTCATCTGTATTAATGTTAGTACCTGGTTTTCCTCTGATTAACTCCGTCGCTGATATGCTTAAAGGCCATATTAATATGGGGTTAGCGCGCTTTACCATGGCCAGCTTATTAACTCTGGCGACGAGCTTGGGCATTGTCGCGGCGATGAGTCTATCAGATGTTTGGGGGTGGGCAAGCTAATGAGTATTTTCGAACTGTTTTTAGGTCTGCTCAACGATATGTTTTTCGCCGCTATTCCTGCGGTTGGGTTTGCATTGGTGTTTAACGTTCCGCAACGTGCTTTAATTTATTGTGCACTCGGTGGTTCTATCGGTCATGGTAGCCGGTATCTGATGATGCACTTTGGTATTCCAATCGAATGGGCGACGTTCTTCGCCGCAACCGTGGTTGGTATGATAGGGGTTCATTGGTCACATAAACTGTTAGCACATCCGAAGGTGTTTACGGTTGCAGCTCTAATTCCTATGGTGCCAGGTGTGTTCGCCTTCAAGGCGATGATTGCGATGGTGGAGATTAACAGGGCAGGCTACACGCCTGAGTTGTTGGCAATGTTGATGGAGAACTTTTTAAAATCGATGTTCATTATCGCAGGGTTGGCGGTTGGCTTAGCTGTGCCAGGGCTGTTATTCTATCGCCGTAGACCTATCGTTTAGCGTTAATTTTCTTTTTAGGGACAGGACTTTCGATTTATGATCATCAGCATGATAGCGGCAATGGCAAACAACCGTATAATTGGTAAAGACAATCAGATGCCTTGGCATTTACCTGCGGATTTTGCATGGTTTAAACGCTCGACTATGGGTAAACCAGTCGTGATGGGACGTAAGACCTACGATTCTATTGGACGCCCTTTGCCGGGTCGGTTGAATGTCGTAATCAGCCGTGATGAGAGTTTAAAGATTGAAGGTGTAACGACGGTAACTTCTATTGAACAGGCTCTAGAGCTACTCAGTGATGTTGAAGAGGTGATGATCATTGGTGGCGGCTCTATTTATGAGAGCTGCTTACCTAAAGCGGACAAGTTGTATCTGACTTACATCGATTTCGCCGTCGATGGAGATACACAATTTCCTGACTGGGGTGAAGGTTGGAAGCAGAGCTTTAACGAGAGCTATCAAGCTGACGAGAAAAACAAACACAACATGGAGTTTGTGATTCTCGAGCGTTAACTGTGGTTATCAATAGCTAGTCTCTGAAAAATGCTTGCGTTACCCTACCAAGGTAGCGCAAGTTTCTCGTATCTTTATAGCGCTTTCTGAGTGAAAAACTGTTTATCTTCCCAGCGAAGAATTGTCAATTCACCTCCCCAGACGCATCCAGTATCAAGTCCAATTACGTCTTTTCCGTTATAGCCTTCAAGCGCAGCCCAGTGTCCAAAAACAACGGTTTTATCGAGCTTTATGCGTTGCGGAAGGTCAAACCATGGCACTAATGGTTCATCGGTAATCTCATTCGGTGGTAGCTTACATGCCATGTCGAGACGGCCATCTTCAAAACAGAAACGCATTCTTGTCAGGCTATTGATCGCATAGCGATAGCGCTCAATATCATGTAAATCCTGATGCCATAAATCAGGCGCGTTGCTGTACATGTTTTCGATTAGCCATTGCCATTTATCGGACTTTAACAAGGATACGATCTCTCGATTTTCAACACGTGCTCTTTCTAGATTCCACTGCGGTGAGATACCCGCATGGCACATCACGAACTCTGGGTGTTCTTGAAGCAAAGGCTGTTGTCTTAACCATTCGATTAGCAGTTCACGATCTTCAGCATCAAGAATCGCTTGAGTCTTATCTTTTGGTTTCGCTGGAAATAGTCCTAAGGACACCGCCAGAAGATGTAAGTCGTGGTTGCCTAATACAACCTTAGCTGCGTCACCAAGGTTACGAATAAAGCGTAACGTCTCCAATGATTTAGGGCCTCGAGCAACTAAGTCTCCGGCGACCCATAAAGTATCTTGGTGTTTATCAAAGTTAATTTTTTCAAGTAGTCCTTGAAGTTCGTCGAAGCACCCTTGGATGTCTCCGACAATGTAATTCGACACAATAATTTCCTGTAGATACGGATGTACGGCTAATTAAGAATATTAGGGATTGCGAGTCTGAATGGGTCAACTTCGGTAATAAAATCAATGCCCTTGTTATCGGTCATCACATAGTGACCTTGCATAACGCCAACAGGGGTTTCGATGACCGTACCACTTGTGTAGGTGTACTCGTCGTTGGCTTCAATCACGGGTTGTTGGCCAACTACACCATCACCCTCAATGGTGAGCTGCTTGCCGTTAGAGTCGGTAATTAACCAGCGGCGAGACATAAGTTGCACCGTTGTTTTACTTAGATTTTTGATGGTAATAATGTAGGCGAAGACATAACGATTCTTCGTTGGCTCAGATTGTTCTTCTATGTACTTAGAGTGAACCTGGCATTTGATACAAGGCGTAGATATATCCATATTCGCACCTTTTGTTGTTGATATACTTAATGTAATTAAAGTATTACATAAAAAAGGCTCCTAACCGAAGTGTAGGAGCCTTTTTTATTTATTTGTCAGCGTTATGACTGTCGTACAACCAGTTTGCCATGTCGACAAACTGCTCGAGCGTTAAGTTCTCAGGACGCATGCTTGGGTTGATACCTAGCTCTTCAAGCACTTCCTTATCGATTAAGCTCTTGTAGCAGTTACGAACTGTTTTACGACGTTGGTTAAAGCCTTCACGACATACGCGATCTAGCCATTTCAGATCTTTTGCCGGATAAGGCAGCACTTCGTATGGCTGTAGGCGCACGACTGCTGAGTCTACTTTCGGTGGCGGAACGAAGGCCGTTGGTGGAACTTCTAACACAGGCGTTACTTTACAGTAGTATTGAGCCATTACAGTAAGACGACCGTAAGCTTTACTGCCAGGGCCAGCAGCTAGACGGTTAACCACTTCTTTTTGAAGCATAAAGTGCATGTCTTGCACGTCTTTATGGAATTCAAAAAGGTGGAACATCAATGGTGTAGAGATGTTATATGGCAAGTTACCAAAGATGCGTAGCTTATTGTTTGGCTTAACCAGTTCTTGGAAATCGAACTTCATCGCATCGCCTTCACGGATCGTTAGCTTGTCCGCAAGATCTGGATGGTTACGAAGACGTTCTGCAAGGTCTCTATCCAATTCGATAACAGTAAATTTATCGACAAGCTTACCCACAGGCTCAGTAATTGCGCCTAGACCAGGACCGATCTCTACCAAGTTTTGACCTGGTAGTGGGTTAATACTCGATACGATGCCATCAATAATGTATGGATCGTTAAGGAAGTTTTGACCAAAACGTTTACGCGCTTTGTGCCCTAAGTGGACATCATTTCTCATTGCTTTTTCTCTACTAATTCAATGGCGTGCGTGAGCGCTGTTCTAAAGCTCCCTGTATCGGCTTGGCCTTTCCCTGCCAAGTCTAAGGCGGTACCGTGGTCGACTGATGTGCGAATAAACGGTAAGCCAAGCGTGATGTTCACTGAGCGACCAAACCCTTTGTATTTCAATACCGGGAGTACTTGGTCGTGATACATACCTAAAACAGCATCTGCATCTTGCAAATATTTTTCATTAAAGATGGTGTCTGCTGGCAATGGGCCAACTAAATTGATGCCATCTTTTTGGCGAATTTTTTCTAGCGTCGGGGTGATAGTTTCAATCTCTTCACGCCCTAAACAACCATCTTCACCAGCATGTGGATTCAAGCCACACACATAGATAGTTGGTTTCTCAATAGCAAATTTTTCAACCAAGTCTTTATTTAGAATAGCAATAATTTGCTCTAATCTGTCTTCGGTCACAGCTTGAGATACATAAGCTAGTGGGATGTGCGTTGTTACTAGCGCAACACGCAGCCCTTCAGTTGCCAACATCATCACCACCAGTGGTGTATTGGACTTCTCTGCAAAGAACTCGGTATGGCCGCTAAAAGCAACGCCAGCTCGGTTAATTACACCCTTGTGAACGGGGCCGGTGACAATAGCATCAAATTCATCATTCATACAGCCAATTGCTGCGGTTTCTAAAGTATTTAATACGTAATGACCATTAGCCTCATTGAGTTGACCTGCAACTGCCGTTTTAGCAAGTGGAACGTGTTTCACTACCAGTGTGCCAGCGCGTTGCGGTTGCTTAGCTGCATTTGCATCGTAGTCCAGAAGATCGACTTCGATACCAAGAATTTTAGCTCGCTCGGATAGCAGTGTTTTATCAGCACAAACCACGAGTTGATGAGGCCAACTTTCTTGAGATAGAGCCAAAGTTAAATCTGGGCCTATCCCTGCTGGTTCACCTGCGGTTATGACAATACGTTTAGTTGTTGTCATCTTGGTCGTCCTCAACCATCTCAACAAAGGCACTTGCTCTTACTTCTTGTAGCCAAGCACCAGCTTCTTCGTTGAATTTACGGTTAAATAGAATTTGGTAAGCTTTGTTTTTCAAAGCTGAATCGGTACGGTCGACTTCGCGACGGTCTAGTACTTCAACAATGTGCCAACCGTGTACGGTTTTGAATGGCGCACTGATTTTGCCTTCTGGTAGCGTTTCTACTTGGTGTTTGAATTCTGGTACATACAAATCTGGTGTTTGGTAGCCTAGCTCACCATCTTGTACTGCAGAACCTGGATCTTGGCTGTATTGCTGTGCAAGGTCGCCAAAGCTCGCTTCACCTGCGTTTACGCGGCGCGTGATCTTTTCAAGTTGTTCTTTCGCGCCATCGTCACTCAAGATTACGGTTGGCTTAATCAAGATATGACGAGCATTCACTTCCGTTACTGCTACGGTTTCTAAGCCTTTCACATCTTCAATTTTTAGAATGTGGAAACCTACACCGCTACGGAAAGGACCGATGATGCTGCCTTTATTTTGCATTTTGATCTGGTCAGCAAAAATGGTTGGCATCTCTTCTTTACGCATCCAACCCCAATCACCACCTTGCAGCGCTTTAGGACCCTTAGAGTAAGTATATGCCATGGTGCTGAAATCTTTGCCTGAGTTCAGTTCTTCGACAAGTTCTTTAGCTTGGGCTTCTAGCTCTTCTTTGGTTTGGTCATCATTGAAGCGAAGTTGAATGTGTCCAATCTTGTATTGAACGGTTGCGTTAGTCTCCCGCGCTAAGATATCCGCTAGGTTATCGACCTCTGCAGGAAGGATGTTAATACGACGGCGAACTAGAGCATTGCGAGCCTCACTTGCCGCAATTTCTTTTCTTACTTGCTCTCGAAATGCATTGTAGCTAAGGCCTTCTTCAGCAACCGATGCGGTAAGTTGTTCTACCGTTTGGTTGTTGTCTTTAGCGATACCTTCAATTGCTTGATCAAGTCGAGCATCATCAATACGAACACCGATACGTTCTGCTTCTTGAGTTTGAATAGTATCGATGATCAGTTTTTCTAGTACTTGCTCATTGAGCACATCTTGCGATGGCAATGTTTGCCCGCTTTTCTTAGCGTTTGCGCGCAGCGTCTTCATCGAAGCATCGATGTCGCTTTGTAAGATAACGCCTTCGTTAACGATAACTTTTACGCTGTCTAGCTCGACTGGCGCTGCAAAGCTTGTTGATAAAGTACAAGTCGCTGCGATAGCAATTAATGTGCGTTTCCACAATGTCATGTGTAATCCTTTAAATTTACTGATGTTTTATCAGTAAAGAAAATTAGTTGTTTAAGAAGAATGGGCGACCGTACTCTAAAGAGTTTCCTGAGCTATCGAAGCCCGAAACGTTTGACCCAGATCCAGCAGATGTACCGAAGCCTACAATACCAAAATTAACACTAAAGTTGTTTTCGTAAACAGGATCAGCATTTATGTCTGAGTAGCCATTACCAGTCCAGCTTCGGAGTTCGTTGCTGTAGGTAACTCCTACATACCAGCAGTCATCTTTATAGCGTAGGTTTGCTAACCACTCGATAGCGATGTTTTCATTCAGATCATGATAATACTGAGCGCTTGCATACCACTTCGGAGTAAATTGGTATCCGCTCACAATACCTGCCTGTGAAATGCCTTCACGTGTAATATCATCGATATTGTTGATTGATTCACCAACGTTAGCATCAATATACTCTTTAGTAACATAACGATAATTAGCCTGAACAAAACCGTTATTGTCGATACGATATTCAATCGTACTATTGGCTAATTGCATTTCTGCTGAGTCGATATCGTATTGAACGCCGCCATGGTAAAAAAGGTAGTCATCATAGTTAAAATCGACCTCAACAGCCCAGGATGAATAATTAGAGTTTTCTGATGAATCGTTGCTGCCAGATGATTGCTTTGTTTCTTTATCGATATAAAAAATTTGACCAAAAGAGATATTAAGTCGTTCTTTGTATTCGTCATCAAAGAAACGTGAGGATGCTCCATAACTGACTTGATTTGCTGCTGCTATATAGTCGACGCCGCTGTATTTACGACTTCTAAAAAGACCATAATAATCTGTTTGTAGAAGTGTAGTGTCATACAGGCCTATATCACTTTGGTCTTGTTCTGGAACATAAAGGTACTGAACTTGAGGTTCTAGAGTTTGTGTATAACCATTTAAGTAACTAGTGTCACGCTCAAGCACTAAACCTGCGTGAGTTCTAAACTCAGGAATAACCCTGCTAACGCTTTCTTCCAGCTCTAAATATTCTGCATCTACGCCATTTAAATCTTGGTTATAGTATGTTCCAAGTAGGCGAGCCTCGGTTGTCCATGTTCCCCAGGTTGTGCTTAGTGGTACTTTTAACCCTGGTTCTATGTGCAATCGTGTTGCTGTCGGTTTTCCTTTTGCATCTGTATCAAATTGAGAGACATGACTAATCATATCAACCTCTACAGAGTCCCATATAATAGGAGCGTAATAGTTAAACGTTAGCTGTGGCATTAAGCGATAAGCTTGGGTATTTCCATCGGTGAGTACTTGGAAGTCACGAACGGCGAGAGAAGCATCCCAATTCAATGCTCGATAACTTATTTGGCCAGACTGCATTAGTTGACCATCTTCACGATTACCTATGTTCGAATCCACGTCTGAAAAATAATTAACATCACTAACCTTTGAATAGTCGATGTCAAACTTCCATGCTTGTTGATAGATCCCTTCAAAGTTGAACTGCCCGCCCCAACGACTGCCTTGTTCTGGATATTTATCATCACTTTCTAGGAACTCGAACTTTAAGTTACTTTCACCAAAATCACTTAAATGACGGAACTCATTGTTTAGTTGTGTTCCACGCTCGGCCATATATTTAGTTGTGAAAAGTAGATCGTAGTTTGGTGCTATATTCCAATAGAAAGGTATTTCGGTTTCGAAACCGTCACTTGAACCGTACGAAATCGTAGGGTACAAAAAGCCAGTTTTACGCTTATCTCCTACTGGAACAGTGAGATATGGCATGTAGAAAACAGGAACATCTAGAATCTCAAAACGTGGGTTGTAGAATGTGGCTTGTTCTTCATCTTGGTCTAGCTCGATACTAGAAGCTTTTAGCCTCCATGACTTATCACCCAGTGGGCAAGAAGTGATAGATCCATCTTCCATGGTATAAACCGCTTTACCAGTGCGGGATATATATTGGGCATCTCCTCGGCCTGGTTCACAAAGAAACTGGTATTGGGTGTTCTCTAGTTCGATTTGATCGGTATTTAGATTATTGGTCGCTCTGTCTGAGATAGATTTGATTTGACCATCACTAAAGTTTACGTTGCCTTCAGCTACAACGATATTTTCTTGTTGGTGCAGGGTTACGTTATCTGCAAGGATGGTCTTGTTCCCTTGCGTAACGACTACGTCACCTGAGTATATTGCCTTGTCACCATTGATAGCTTCTAAGCGTTCTGACTCAACATGAGCGGGTAGCTGTGTCTCGTTTTCTGCAGCGGGCTCGATCAAGCATTGATCTATAGAGGGCATTTCCTGCACACTACTATCGGTGATTGTTTCAGCTTGAGTTGTCGACACGTATAACGCCGTACTTATAGACGCGGCTAACAAGGTGCGGGAAAAAGATTGCATGAAGTTGAACTATCCTGTGTCACTAGATGAAGGGTTGATCTAGTATCAATCCAATTAATAAAGCATTTTCCTTATGATAAAGGAAATAATAGCATTCAGCATCATCAGACAGCATTACTCAGATAAAATTCATAGATAGAGAACACATAATGCAAATATTTGGCAAAATTTTGGGCGCGTTTTTTGGCTTTTTATTTGGAGGGCCACTCGGTTTAGTTTTTGGTCTGTTTTTAGGACACCAATTCGATAAAGCTCGCGGATTGAACCAATCAGGCTTCAATAGCTCTGGTTTTGGTCGAGGTCCAAGCCAAGCAGAAAGACAGAACGAGTTTTTTAAATCCGCTTTTGCGGTTATGGGGCACGTTGCTAAAGCGAAAGGGCAGGTAACGCCAGAAGAGATTCAACTCGCTTCTACCATGATGGAGCGTATGAACCTGCATGGCGAACAGCGTAAAGCAGCGCAAGATGCATTCCGTGACGGCAAAGAGAGCGACTTCCCTCTGAACGACGTACTTGAGCGAGTTAAAATCTCATCGGGTGGTCGTTTTGATCTTCTGCAGTTCTTTCTAGAGCTTCAGGTATCTGCCGCATTTGCGGATGGAAGTTTGCACCCGAGTGAACGTCAAGTTCTGCATAAAATAGCGCAAGGGCTTGGGTTTTCGGCAGCACAACTAGAACGCCGCTTGCAGATGCAAGAAGCTGCGTTCCGTTTCCAACAGCAAGGTGGAAGCTTTGGTGGCCATCAGGGTCATGGGCAATCATCAGGTTGGCAACAGGCTTCGCAACAGAACCAACTTGGCGACGCATATAAGGTTCTTGGTGTGAGTGAAAGTGCTGACGGTAAAGAGGTGAAGAAAGCCTACCGCAAGCTGATGAATGAACATCACCCAGATAAACTGATGGCGAAGGGCTTACCGCCTGAGATGATGAATGTTGCGAAAGAGAAATCGCAAGAAATTCAGAATGCTTATGACCTGATAAAGAAAGTAAAAGGTTTTAAGTAATTGAACACTAAACCGAGTAATTACAAAGTTACTCGGTTTTTTATTAAAGGGAATTATATGACGGTAACGTATCAGGATGTTCTAGAGTTTTGGTTCGATGAGTTGACGCCTAAAGATTGGTTTACTGGCGGCGCCGAGATTGACACTTTGATAGAGTCTCGATTTTCTGAATTGCATAAAGCAGCCATTCAAGGCGAGCTATTTGAGTGGCGCCAAACTGCGCAAGGACGATTGGCTGAGATTATCGTACTTGATCAGTTTTCTCGAAATATTGGTAGAAAAAGTCCGACAGCATTTTCTGCTGATCCGATGGCGTTGGCTCTAGCCCAAGAGGCGGTAGCGGGTGGTTTTGATCACCAGCTTAACGAGCAACAGAAAAGCTTCCTGTATATGCCTTATATGCACAGTGAATCTTTGTTAGTCCATGAACAAGCCGTGGAACTCTTTTCTCAAACGGGATTAGAGCATAATCTGGACTTTGAGTTTAAGCACAAGGTTATCATTGAGCGATTTGGTCGCTATCCGCACCGTAATGAGGTGTTAGGGCGAGCTTCGACTCCCGAAGAGATTGAGTTCTTGCAGCAACCGGGCTCAAGCTTTTAATTGTAGAAATACGGTCAAAGAATTGAGAAGAGGCTAGAGGTTAATAAAAACCTCTCGCCTCTTTTTTACTTTAGTGATCAACTTTAGCCTTAGAGCTAGTTTGCTTGGTTGAGCGACCAATCGTATTCATAACTGATGTTTTGAGTATTGGTTACTGCTTCAATTCGATATTGTTCTAAGTGCTGAATAAGCTGTTTCTTCGTACCAAAATCCACAGCAAACCATTCGTAAATCGATGATAGTTGAAGCTTATTGTTTGTAACCATCACGCCTTTGTCACTGCTTACAAACTCAGTTGCAGCTTGCTCTAGCAAGGCTTCAGTATTTTTAGAGGTAAAAGCGTCAGGTTGTAAGTTAGGGCAACCTAGGCTGGCACAGTTCACTGCATAATGCGTGCGAGGATCTTGCCAAATTGGTCTTAGGATTCGGTGTTCAATGTCATTGAGTGTCAGTGATTTCCCATTAACGACTACCACATCATCTCCCCACGGACCGAAACTAAATAGTCCGCCAAGTTTAGTTATGGATTTGATCGGGTAGGCATCAAGAATCAAATCGACAGTCACGGCGTTGTATAGGTTAACCCAATAGGCATACTGCTCCGCTTTTGAATAGTCGAGCGGATTCACCTGTTCGAGTTGCTTGATGTATTGTTTAAGCTTTGTTTTATCGGCGGTGTTCACTGCTTTATAGCGAACTAACGTATTTTGCCCCTGTTTAACCAAGTAGCTATCGAGGAATTGCTGCCAATCTTGATGAGATACCTGTTCTAGGTTGGTTTCGTCGCTTTGCTTCCAGTATGGCCAAAGATCGGATTTAGGCGCAGACCAAGCTAAGGTTGAGAAAAGTAGGCTGACAATAAAAAGTAGTTGTTTCATGGCATTCTCCTGATGACTGACTACTAAGACCTTAAGGCTTACCATTTTCTTTCATTGCTCTTCATTTAAATAAACATATGAAGTTAAGTTAAAAGCTTAGCCAAATAAAAAAGGTTGGCACTTGGCCAACCTTTAGATTTATTCAGAAACGTCTCATTATTTTAGGAAGCTAGGAATCTTAGCTTCAAACTCTGAGATCTTATCGGCATGTTGAAGTGTAAGGCCGATATTATCTAAACCATTCAGTAAGCAGTGACGACGGAACTCATCAATTTCAAACGAGTACTCTTTGCCGTTCGCGCTGACTTTCATTGCTTCTAGATCAACCGTAATTTCTGCACCTTCATTCGCTTCAACGAATTGGAATAGCTCATCCACTTCTTGCTCAGTCAATCGAACTGGCACCATTTGGTTGTTGATCGAGTTACCGTAGAAAATGTCGGCAAAGCTTGGTGCGATCATTACTTGGATACCGTAATCGGCAAGCGCCCACGGTGCGTGTTCACGAGATGAACCACAACCGAAGTTTTCACGAGCTAAAAGAATTGAAGCGCCTTGGTAGCGAGCTTCGTTCATTACAAAATCAGGGTTTGGCTGTTGGCCTGCATCGTCTAGGAAGCGCCAATCGTGGAACAAGTGCTTACCAAAACCGATGCGGTTTACTTTCTGTAGAAACTGCTTTGGAATGATCGCATCAGTATCGATGTTGGCCGTATCTAGAGGAACGACTAATCCGGTGTGTTGTTGAAAACCTGACATGTTAAATCCTCTAATTAAAGTTCACGAATATCGACAAAGTGACCAGCGATAGCCGCTGCGGCTGCCATTGCTGGGCTAACTAGGTGCGTACGACCATCACGGCCTTGGCGACCTTCAAAGTTACGGTTTGATGTAGAAGCACAGCGTTCTTGTGGACCAAGGCGGTCGTTGTTCATTGCAAGACACATAGAACAACCTGGCAAGCGCCATTCGAAGCCGGCTTCTTTAAAGATTACATCTAAACCTTCAGCTTCTGCTTGTGCTTTAACTTGCTCTGAGCCCGGAACGATCAATGCTTGAACATGTTTCGCTACTTGGCGGCCTTTCGCTACCGCAGCGGCTGCGCGCATATCTTCGATACGAGAGTTAGTACAAGAACCCACGAAGACCTTATCGACGTTGTATTCAGATAGAGATTTACCTGCTTCTAGCCCCATGTAAGCCAACGCTTTTTCAGCCGATGCTTTTTCAACAGGATCTGCGAAGCTTTCTGGTGCTGGGATTGGTGTGTCTACTGAAATAACCTGACCTGGGTTAGTACCCCAAGTGACTTGTGGTTTGATTTCAGCTGCTTCTAGCGTGACAACTGCATCGAATTCTGCATCAGCATCGGTTTTCAATGTGTTCCAGTATTCGATTGCCGCTTCTAAGTCTTCGCCCTCGGGAGAGAACTTACGACCTTTTATGTACTCGTATGTGGTTGCATCTGGAGCGATTAGACCCGCTTTCGCGCCTAGCTCGATTGCCATGTTACATACTGTCATACGACCTTCCATTGTAAGGTCTGTAATTGCCTCACCACAGAATTCAACTACATAGCCTGTTCCGCCTGCAGCTGTTGTCTTGCCGATGATCGCGAGCACGATATCTTTGGCTGTAATACCTTCTGCGACTTTGCCTTTTACTTCGATCTTCATGGTTTTAGCGCGCGCTTGTTTTAGCGTTTGAGTCGCTAGAACATGCTCTACTTCTGAAGTACCGATACCGAATGCTAATGAACCAAATGCACCGTGTGTCGCCGTGTGTGAGTCACCACATACGATGGTCATACCCGGCAGAGTAATACCTAGCTCAGGCCCCATTACGTGCACAATACCTTGGTATTTGTGGTTTAGGTCGTAAAGCGTGACACCAAACTCTTCACAGTTCTTCGATAGCGTTTCCATTTGGATACGAGCCATCTCACCAGAAGCGTTGATGTCTTTGGTTTGTGTCGATACGTTGTGATCCATGGTCGCGAAGGTTTTGCCTACTTGGCGAACTTTACGACCTTTTTCACGCAGGCCATCAAAGGCTTGTGGCGACGTTACTTCGTGGACTAAGTGGCGATCGATATAAAGAATTGGCGTTTCGCCCTTCGCTGCAACTGCAACGTGAGCGTCATAAACTTTTTCGTATAAGGTTTTTGCTTGCTGGTTTGTCGACATAGCTTTCTTCCTTGGGAGCATCAGTCCCAGTGTTTGTTTCGAGCCAAGTCATGCGGTTTACGCTGACTTGGCTTGATATTATTCTTATGTACTTGCTTCTAATCTAAGCATCTCGCTTATGAAGCTAAGATGTACTCAGCGATCTTGTCACCCATTTCTGAGGTAGTCAGTGCTTCGTTCTTACCTGCAAGGTCTGCCGTTAACTCGCCTGCAGAAAGTGCTTTCGATACCGCTGCTTCGATGTCTTGTGCTGCTGCTTCTTCGCCTAGGCTGTAACGAAGCATTAGTGCTGCAGAAAGAATTTGCGCGACTGGGTTTGCAATGTTCTTACCTGCGATATCTGGTGCGCTGCCACCTGCTGGTTCATATAGGCCGAAGTTGCTTTCGTTTAAGCTTGCAGAAGGAAGCATACCCATCGAACCTGTGATCATTGCACACTCATCAGAGATGATGTCACCAAAGATGTTTGAACATAGCATTACGTCAAACTGAGATGGATCTTTGATTAGCTGCATGGTCGCGTTGTCGATGTACATATGGTTTAGCGTGACATCTGGGTAATCTTTTGCGATCTCTTCAACGACTTCACGCCATAGGATAGAGCTCTGTAGAACGTTCGCTTTATCGATTGAGTAAACGTTTTTGTTACGTAGGCGTGCCGATTCAAACGCAATCTTTGCAATACGTTCGATTTCGTAGCGGTGGTAAACCTCTGTATCAAAAGCTTTTTCAGTTGCGCCTTCGCCTTCACGGCCTTTAGGTTGGCCGAAGTAGATACCGCCTGTTAGCTCACGGACTACCACGATGTCGAAACCGTTACCTGAGATGTCAGCACGTAAAGGAGAGAAAGACTCTAGACCTTTATGGATTTGAGCTGGACGTAGGTTACAGAACAGTTGGAAGTGTTTACGTAGAGGAAGTAGGGCACCACGCTCTGGTTGGTCGTTCGGTGGAAGGTGTTCCCATTTAGGACCGCCAACAGAACCAAAAAGTACTGCGTCAGATTCTTCACAGCCAGTGACTGTTGCTTCTGGAAGTGGACAGCCGTGGTTATCAATTGCAATACCACCAACATCATACTCTTCGCGAGAAAAGCTAATCGCGTGCTTCTTTTCGATCGCGTCTAGCACTTTATGCGCTTGTTGCATTACTTCTGGGCCAATGCCATCACCAGGTAGTACGGCAATTTTGTATGATTTATCAGTCATGTTAATCCTTTAATTCTTTGTTACTGAGCTATTTAGCTCGTTTTAAATTTTGTCCCTAAAGCCAATAACATCGGCTCTAGGGCTCTGTTATTGGGTGTTTAAACTGTTGCGATTCTTTGCTGTTTCATTTCAGCAATGGTGTCTGCGCGTTGAATGCTATTAATAACGTGCAGTAGCGCCTGACCAGAGGCCTCAACGATATCCGTTGAAACGCCTGTACCGTGGTACTTGCGGCCTTTGTAGTTCGCAATAATATCAGCTTGGCCTAAGCCATCTTCGCCTTCACCTTTCGCGGTAAGGTCGAATTTATCCAATGCAATTTCGTAACCCGTTAAGCGGTAGATACATTGGTATAAAGCATCAACCGGGCCGTTACCGACAGCCGCTTCGCATTTCTCTTCATCACCACATTGCAGCTTGATGCTGGTGGTAGACATAACACTACCAGATTGTACGCTTAGGTAGTTAAGTTTATAGAAGTCATCTTCGTCACGTAGATTTGCGAAGTGCATTAGTGCTTCTAGGTCGTAATCGAATACTTGGCCTTTACGGTCAGCCAGTTTCAAAAAGTCTTCGTACAATGAATCTAGGTTGTACTCATTGTCTTTGTAGCCCATTGCGTCCATGTGGCTCTTAACGGCTGCACGACCACTGCGACTTGTTAGGTTCAATGCCTTGTTTTTCAAGCCAATAGACTCAGGAGTCATGATCTCGTAAGTGTTCTTGTTCTTTAGCATGCCATCTTGGTGAATACCTGAAGAGTGGCTGAACGCGTTTGCACCGACGATAGCTTTGTTGTCTTGAATTGGCATATGGCAAAGCTGGCTAACCAATTTACTGGTACGGTGAATCTCTTTGTGGTCCAAACCGGTATGAACACCTAATAGCTCTTGACGAGTTTTGATGATCATTGCGATTTCTTCTAAAGAACAGTTACCCGCACGCTCACCAATACCATTGATTGTGCCTTCAATTTGTCGAGCACCTGCTTGAACGGCAGCAATTGAGTTAGCAACCGACATGCCTAAGTCATCGTGACAGTGAACAGAGATGATCGCTTGGTCGATGTTGGGTACGCGATCAAATAGCGTTTGGATAATGCCACCAAACTCGTTAGGTACTGTGTAGCCTACGGTGTCTGGAATGTTGATGGTTTTTGCGCCCGCGTTAATCGCGGCTTCAACCATACGACATAGGTTGTCGATAGGTGTACGACCGGCATCTTCACAAGAGAACTCAACATCGTCAGTGTAGTTGCGCGCATGCTTTACCGCTTTCACTGCCATCTCGACAACATCGTCGTAGCTGCGGCGTAATTTATCTTGCACGTGAACCGTCGATGTAGAAATGAAGGTATGAATACGGAACTGCTCAGCCACTTTTAGCGCTTCTGCAGCGGCATCGATATCTTTTGCAACTGCACGAGAAAGCGCACAGATACGGCTATCTTTAATATTTTTTGCGATGGTTTGTACTGATTCGAAATCGCCTGGCGATGACACAGGGAAACCCGCTTCAATAACATCTACACCCAGTCGTTCAAGTGCATAAGCGATCTGTAATTTCTCTTTTACCGTAAGGCTTGCTGCCAACGCTTGCTCGCCGTCACGTAAAGTCGTATCAAAAATTATCACTTGATCGTTCATGGGTGCTTCCTTATATCGATATTGTATCGATTGCTATCCAAATTATTATTGAGAATGATGTTCTTTTAAAAGTGCCAGTTACAAAAAAACCCGCTCAGCGCGGGTTTTAATATTTGTGTAGTTCTTGACCCACAACTTACCCGCGCGATTGGTTCACGATAAGGAGAAGTTTCAGCAGTCGAGAAGAAGAAAAAATCATTACACAAATATCCGTAAATAAACTGTTAACACCATATGTACCGTAATTTATTCTGAGCGTCAAACAAGAAAATCCAATATCAGCATACATTAGCGGTGTTTTGGTTTGGTTTGTGCTGCTTGCGTGTTGTTTATTGGTGTTATCGGCTGATTGAGTGTTTCGTACTGGGTGGTTAGTTTATCGTTTGGCTTATGTGTAGGTTAAAACTTTGTAGTAAATCTTTTTGATGGAACGATTCACCAATAAAATTAAAAGGGCGGCTAAATTAATTAATCATTTGATTAAATAGTGAGTAATTAATCTTCTACAACCATGTCGATTTATCCCTATAATTAATCGTGTGATTAATTATAGGGATAGGTCTCAGTGATGGCAGCGCGTAAAGCAGGGCGACCTCAACAGAATCTAGATGTACGGCAGTTACTCATTGAGCACGCTCGAGATCTGTTCGTGGTTCAACCGTACGACAAGGTATCGACTCGCTTAGTTGCTGAGCGAGCGGGTGTGAATATTGCGATGATTCGCTATTACTTTGGCAGTAAAGCCGGATTGTTTGAGGCGATGCTGCGTGAAACATTACGCCCTATGCAATTACAAATGCAGAGACTCGTTGATGAAAGCAGTCATGAGAACTTTCTTGATTTAATGCGGACTTACTACAAAGAGATGGTCAAAGTGCCGAAGTTTCCTCGCTTGATAGCCCAAGTGATGAATATGCCTCCCTCTGAAGTGCAAAGAGAGTTGCTCGAAAAGGTTTTCCTCGATGTTGCAAAGCCAGCCCAAGATGTCATTTTTGAAAAGTTGGTTGAACAAGGCATCTTAAAACAGAACATGGATCCAAAATTGTGCCGTATTTCGTATGTAAGCTTGATGGTGTTTCCTTTCATCGCTCCGCCGCCTTTATTGGCAATTCATGGGATTGAGATTAATGAAGAATTTCTTAATCGTTTAATCGAACACAACATTCAATTGATGACTGAAGGCTTTATTAACGCACCGAGCCCTTCTTCCGTGCAGGACCAAAGATAATGAAAATAAATAAAAAACTACTCTTCTTTCCAGCACTTTCGGTTGGTGTTATTGGCCTTGTCGCCGCGATTAACTTGAAGCCGGATCTTCCAACCAAACCTGCGGGTGATAGGGCTCGCTTAGTTGATACTGTGAGCCTAGAACAACAACTGATAGCGCCGTTAGCGGTCGGCTTTGGCAAAGTAGTGCCTAAAGTTGAATGGAAAGCGATTGCTGAGGTGACAGGACAGATCGTGTATCGACATCCAGATCTTGAAAAAGGCCAGGTGATCCCTGCAGGAACGGTCGTGCTCAAGGTTGATCCATTGGATTACGAATTGAAACTGATACAAGCAGAGGCGGATCTAAAATCAAGCCAAACCTCATTAGCGAAATTGAATCAAGAAGAAGACAACCTTAATCAGACTCTTAAGATCGAAAAGAATCGTTTGGTGATCAGCAATAAAGAGCTACAACGTAAACAGGATCTGCGTAAGAAAGGGCTCACCTCTCAATCGGATGTCGACCTGCAACAACAAAGCGCATTGTCTCAGCAGAAGTTGGTATTAGATATCGCGAACCAAATCGCGTTGATGCCAGATGAAAAGCGTGTTGCGGAAGCGGTGATTAAGGTCAACGTGTCTAAGGTAAAAGAGGCGCAGCGCTCTCTCGATAAGACCACGATCACTTTGCCAAGAGCGATGCGAATTGCTCAGGTTGATATCGAACAAAATCAAGTAGTTAACCTTCAGCAGGAGATGTTTATTGCTCACGGGATTAATGTCATGGAAGTAGAGGCGCAACTTTCTATTCACGATATGCAAACTTTAGCCTCCAGCTTTAACCAATTTCCTCGCGATGCTGCAGGAATCCCTAATCCTTATGAAGCGCCAATCAAAGCAAGCATTCAACTTAACAGCGGCAACCTGAACCTCAGTTGGCCAGCGAAGGTGGCAAGAATCAGCGAAACAGTTGATGAAAACCAAGCGACGGCGGGGATTATTCTCGAGATCGCTCAAGATTACTCACAATTGCAACCAGACAGCGCGACGCCTTTGGTTAACGGTATGTTTGTCAAAGCTGAGATTGAAGGTGTCGCGAATCTAAGTTGGGTGTTGCCTGAACGAGCGCTACATGGTGACAAAATTTATCTAATGGACGATAACTCTCGTCTGAAAATGGTGAATGTTGAAGTGCTTTATCGTAGAGACAACCAAGTGGTTGTGAACGGGGAGCTTCAAACGGGCGACAAACTGGTTCTCAATGACTTATTACCAGCCATTGAAGGCATGTTACTGAGAGAGTCCAACTCTGAAGAGGCTGAGCTTGAATCAGATACTCAGGAGAGTGCGTCATGATCAAGTTTTTCTCTCGGCACCCAACAGCAGCAAACTTGTTGATGCTTGGGTTGTTGATCTTGGGTATAAGCTCACTATCAACCATCAAACGTGAAACCTTCCCCGCTTACGATCCGCCTTACATTATGGCTGCGATTGTTTATCCCGGCGCCTCTCCACAAGAAGTGGAAGAGAGCTTGTGTGTGCGAATGGAAGATGCAGTAGACGGCTTAGCCAACATTGAAGAAACTCAGTGTGAAGCCATCGAAGGCAGCGCTCGTTTAATTCTAAAGTTAAATGAAAAAGCGGACATCGGCCGAATGCTGGTGGATGTGCAAACCCAGATCAACTCGATCAATGATTTCCCAACTGAGATTGAATCGCCTGTTGTTCAAGAGCTAGATTGGAATGAACCGGTTGTCGATATCGCTATAACAGCCGAAACGTCGTGGCCAGAACTTAAGGCCTACGCGGAAGATCTTAAGCGCACCATGAAGCTTGATTACGATGTCTCTTTGGTCGAGGTTAGCGGCTTCTCGGATCATCAATATCGAGTGGAACTGGATACCCAAGCTATTCGTCAGTTGGGTTTGAGTGTCGGTGATATCGCGGATCAAATTGGTCGACAGAATGTAAAACTGCCGAGTGGTAACGTTGAAACACCAGATAAAAACTTCCTGATTCGCTTCGACGAGAGACGAATCACACCGGTTGAACTTGAAAGTATCGTGGTTGGTTCTGCGCCTAATGGCTCGGTGATCCGTTTGAGAGACATAGCCAAAATAACCGACCGCTTTGAGCTGGATGAACAGAAGGTGTTATTTGATGGCAAGCCTTCGGCGCTGCTTAAGATCAGTAAGAACAAAGAAGACGATGCGCTGCGAATCAAAGAGAACGTAACACGATTCGTTGAAGATCAAAGCGCGATTGCTCCTGATGGCGTGACACTACAAATGACCAACGATCTCTCATCTGTGCTTTGGGATCGTCTAACCATGATGGTGAGCAATGGCTGGCAAGGTATTGTGCTGGTGTTCGCCACCATGTGGCTGTTCTTCAGCTTACGTTATTCATTTTGGGTGGCGGCAGGGTTGCCAGTGGCCTTCCTTGGTGGCTTGTTCTTAATGGCCAACCTTGGTTTGTCGATCAACATTATGTCGCTGGTCGGGTTGTTAATGGCAATCGGTATTATGATGGATGACGCCATCGTGATAGCCGAATCGATAGCCTCCCACTTAGATAGGGGACAAAGCGTCGATGATGCGGTGTACAACGGCGTTAAGAAAGTGCTTCCCGGAGTACTGTCTTCTTTCTTAACCACGGTGTGTATTTTCGGTAGCTTACTGTTTCTTGATGGCGAGATGGGCGCTGTGCTTAAGGCCGTTCCTCAAGTATTGATTTTGGTGCTGTCGTTGAGCTTGATTGAAGCCTTCCTGATTCTACCTAATCACCTATCTCATTCATTACACAAAGAAAAAAATGACAAGCCAGCGCTGCGCTTTAAAGTGGTGTTGCTTGAGAAGTTTGAGAACTTCCGTAATACCACTTTGATGAACATGGTTGAGAAAGTCGTGACCTTCCGCTACGCCTTTATGGGCGGAGTGATTACGCTGTTGTTGCTTTCAGTCGCCTTGATTGCTGGTGGTGTTGTTAAGTTTCAACCTTTCCCAGAGCTGGATGGTGATATTGCCGAGGCGCGTATTATTCTTCCGCCGGGGGCGTCACTGTCTCAAACCGAGATAGTGGTCGATAAGATTGTTGCATCAGCCGAGCGTTTAAATGCGCAGTGGAGCGAAGAGGTCGAAGAAGGCAACACCTTGGTTGAGCACATTACTAGCCAATTTAATGCCAACGCAGATGCCAACGAATCAGGCCCACACTTAGCCACAGTGCGTTTAGATCTGCGTGGAGCAGAGAGCCGTAACACGGTTATCGATGATTTCATTGATGCATGGCGAGAGGATATCGGTGACTTGGCGGATCCTATTTCATTGGTGTTCAAGCAACCTACTATGGGGCCGGGCGGTCGTGCTATTGAAATTCGCGCCAAACACGATGACCTGAGCGCATTGAAATCCGCTTCTTTGGATATTCAGGAGTACCTTAATCAGTTCGATGGGGTGCATGGCGTGCTTGATGATATGCGCATGGGTAAAGAAGAGATCTTGGTGAAGCTGCGTCCGGGCGCTGAAACCTACAATGTGAATGGGCAGATGATTGCTTCCCAATTGCGTGCGGCTTTCTTTGGTCAGACAGCGGATGAGATTCAAATCGGTGTTGAGAATATCTCGATTGAAGTGCGTCTTGATAAAGAGCAAGCGGGCGACATACAGCAGCTGGCCAACTTCCCGATCATCACCGCAGATGGCAGTCAGATCCCGCTAGCAACGTTGGCGACGTTAGATTTCCAACGTAATTACGTGCGAATTCAGCGTATTGATGGGCTGAGAACTATCAGTATCTTTGGTGATATTGATAACAAGAAAGCGAGTTCATCCGCGATCTTGGCTCAGTTCCAAAAAGATGAAGCCGCCAAACTTATTCAGAAGTACCCGGGTCTACGCTTTGATTTCGAAGGGGAGGCCAAAGATGCGGCTAAGACTGGAGCCTCTATGGGCAAAGGCTTCTTACTCGGCTTATTTGGCGTGTTTGCGATTCTTAGCTATCAATTCCGAAGCTACTTAGAGCCTGTGGTCGTGATGTTGGCGATTCCACTCGCTTTTATTGGGGTGGTCGTTGGACACTGGATACTTGGGCACTCTTTGAGTATGCCAAGCATGATGGGCTTTGTGTCGCTTGCTGGGATTGTGGTCAACGATTCCATTTTGTTGGTGCAGTACATTCGTCACCATGTCGATGAGGGAGATAGCGTGCATGACTCGGTGGTAAAAGCCAGTCGTGAGCGTTTCCGAGCGGTATTCTTGACCTCAATGACGACTGCGGCAGGTTTGCTACCGCTGTTGACGGAAACTAGCTTACAGGCTCAGGTTATCCAGCCATTGGTTATTTCGATCGTATTCGGCATATTTGCCTCGACCTTACTGGTGCTGTTTATGATCCCAGCGGCTTACGCAATATTGGCGGATTTCGGTTTGGTGAAAAAGCACGAGCCATTAGCCCTATAGCCTTTAGCGCTATTATCATTTGCGAGTACTACTATTATTAGCGAACGCTATAACCATTAACACGATAGAAGTAGGGTTTGCTTACTTATACTAAGAAGTAAAAACATAGAAGAATAAAGCGGCCTTGGGTCGCTTTATTTTTATCGACAGTTTCTAGGCCTCATCAGCTTGCTTAGCGAAAGCGGTCAATTCGCCTCAAAATTCATTTTAGTTCATTCAAAACGTCACTTAACTGTCATTTCAGGAGCATAACTTGAGCCTTAACTGAATAAGGATTGTTAAGGAGATTGTATGCGTACTATCGAACCTATTGTCCGCTGGGATGTGGCATTTTCTGTTTTCTGTTTAAAGAGCCGTTATAGCGGACAACAGGCGACACTCAGTAAGGCGGTGTCTCATACTGGAGATGGACACCTTTATGTTTTGATTGCCTTGATTGCACTGCTGGTCGATAGCAACACCGGTCGAGACTTTCTTTTGGTGGGCTTAACCGCCTTCGCAATCGAACTGCCTATTTACTGGTTTGCTAAAAATACGCTCAAGCGCCGTCGACCAGCTGAATTCTCTTCACTACTTCACTCTCATATTGTGCCATCCGATAAATACAGTCTGCCTTCAGGGCATTCCGCTGCTGCTTTTGTTATGGCGACCCTAATCGGGCATTTCTATCCGAGCTTGTACCTCTTTAGCTTGGTGTGGGCAACTGCGATTGCAGGCTCTCGAATCCTGCTCGGTGTGCACTTTTTAACGGACGTACTGATTGGCGCAGCCTTGGGCATCGCTTGTACCAGCCTAGCTATCAGCTTCATCCTGTAATTATTTTGTTGGCAACCACTGCCGAGCTTAAGTGGTAAATTTAAAGGAACATGCATGAAAATTTTATATGGCGTACAAGGCACAGGAAATGGGCACATCGCTCGAGCGAGAGCAATGGCCGTCGCTTTTCGTCAGCAAAATATTGATGTCGATTTTCTGTTCTCTGGGCGAGATGAGAGCAAATACTTTTCGATGGAAGCGTTTGGCAACTATCAGACCCGCAGCGGCTTAACTTTTTACAGCGAGCAGGGGCAGGTTAAATACGGCAAAACATTCATGAAGAACAACATCTGGCGATTTCTCCGTGAGATTAACCAGATCGATCTTACGCCTTATGATTTAGTGATTAATGATTTTGAGCCTGTCACTGCATGGGCGGCTAAGAGACAAGGTGTGCCATGCATTGGGATAAGCCACCAGAATGCGTTTCGTTATGATGTACCCAAAGAAGGGGGCAACTGGATTGAACATTCAGTGATTCAACATTTCGCCCCAACCGAGCACTCTATTGGCTTGCACTGGTATCACTTTGAACAGCCGATTTTGCCGCCTATCGTTCACACGCTGGTTGGTGATCAACAAATAAAAACAACACAAGATTTTACGTTGGTCTATTTGCCATTTGAGGATCTTGAGTCGATCTCAGAGCTGCTGATGAAGTTCATTTCGCAAAACTTTGTCTGTTACCACCCGGATGTGATTGAGCATAGCCGAGTTGAAAATATTGAGTTCAAACCACTGAGTCATGCGGGCTTTCAATTCGACCTCAATCAGTGCTCTGGTGTGGTCGCAAATGGCGGCTTTGAATTGCCATCTGAAGCCCTAACTTTGGGGAAGAAATTGCTTCTCAAACCACTCGAAGGACAGTTCGAACAACAGAGCAATGTGGCGACGCTAGAGGCCCTTGGGTTAGCTCAAACCATGACGTTTTTAGATGCGGCTATCTTGCGCGCTTGGCTCAGTGAAAAACAGGCCGAAGTGGTCACCTATCCAGACGTGGCAAGTGCACTCGTTGAGTGGGTATTAGCAGGGAATTGGTCTAATCAAGATGATTTAAGAAAGCAACTTTGGGACAAGGTCGACTTTCCAAGTTATGCATCGCTCACCTAACTCATAAGTGCTATTTCTGAATTGACCAGTTGAACAATTCACGGGCTCAATAAATTGTAACAAATGTAACCAAACGATAGAACAGCTAAATAAGTCGAAATTAAACTCATAAGTGACGCATTTTATGTTTTTTTATAACTCTATAAATAATTGATTTTTAGATGTTATTTAATAATTAAGGTAAAATAAAATTATTCTTTATCAATCTTGTTGGTAGCTCGAGATGCATTGGTTAATAGTAATGTCAATCCGAAAAACATCGGTCTGATAAATATAAGAATTAGTGGTTATCTATTCTCATACCATTACCAATTTAACGCTGTCGAACCGACAAGAGGCAACTTGAATGTTAGATAAGAAAGACGCAATGAGTGCTATTGCAAGCTACAGAATGGAAAGCACACTTCGTGGAGTCGACTTAAATCTTTTGACTGTATTTGATGCAGTTATGCAAGAGCAAAACATTACACGTGCAGCTCACAATCTGGGTATGTCTCAGCCTGCTGTAAGTAACGCTGTTGCTCGTCTAAAAGTGATGTTTAACGACGAACTATTCATGCGCCAAGGTCGTGGTATTCAACCGACTCAACGTGCACGTCAGTTGTTTGGTCCTATCCGCCAAGCGCTACAATTAGTACGCAACGAACTACCAAGTTCTGTGTTCTCTCCAGAGTCTTCTTCTCGCCTGTTCAAGCTTGCGATTTGCAGCCCTTGTGACATGCGTTTTGCACCTAAGATTATGTCGACTATCAACGAGCAAGCACCAAGCGTTAAACTGCACATGGACGCTGAGTTCGATCGTCAGCTTTCTGAGCGTATGCGCTACCAAGAAATCGACTTCGTGATCGATTACGCTCGCTTTGATGAGCAAGGTTTCTCAAGCACTGAAATCTTCCAAGATGAGTTGGTTGTTGTCGCTTCTGCTTCTCACCCACGCATTAACGGTGAAGTAACAGCGGCAGAGCTGCTTAACGAAAAGCACGCGAAACTGTCTCGCATCCATGGTCAACGTAGCTTCTCTGAGCAAGCTTACCGTGACCTAGATTGCACGCCTTTCTACGAAGGTACGAGCTTAAGCAACGTTCTTTACGTTGTAGGCCAATCTGAACTAGTAACAATTGCTCCTCGTTGGATGGTAGAACATGCAGCAAACAAAGAGCAGCTTCAGATTCTAGATTTCCCATTCGATAATGCGGCGATTTCTGGCTTCCTAAGCTGGCACGAATCAAGTGAAAAGGATAAAGGACACATTTGGTTACGAGATCAGTTAATGATGATCTGTGGCGAAGTAGTGGCACTTAACTAGACACTAATCCCTATGATTTATAAGCCCTAAGCTAGGAGACTGGCTTAGGGCTTTTTTATGCGCGCTATTTTAGTAGGTAGAAAACTTAGCGTTAGACGTACTATTACTTATAACTTTGAGCTTCATCAGTTGCCTTTTCCATGATCAGAGGTACACTTGTGCGCTCAAAAAAGCTTACAGGTGTAAGCCTAAAGGTAAAGAGATGGCCAATTTAGATTTTCATATCGTAAAAAGACTTCGTGACCAAATTGCCCAAGGCGGCAACCGTACAGCTTTGAAGCACAAAGTAGACAATGTATGGCAAGGCATTAGCTGGGAGCAGTTTGGACAACAAATCGATACGCTTTCATTAGCACTATTGGCTCAGGGACTGAGAGTTCAAGATAAGATCGGTATCTATTCAAATAATATGCCTCAATGGACCGTGGCAGATTTTGCATCTTTACAAGCTCGTCTTGTGACTGTGCCGATTTATCCAACCAACACAGCAGCACAGTCGTCTTACATCATCCAAAATGCGGATGTGAAGATCTTATTCGTTGGTGAGCAAGTTCAATTTGACGCGGCGGTGAGCCTATTCGAAGAGTGTGAACAGCTAGAAGTGGTTGTCGCGATGTCTGATGACATCGACCTGCAAGGACACAGCTTTGCCGTATCTTGGAATGACTTCATGGCGCGTGGCGTTGAAGCACAACAAGCTGAACTTGACGTGCGTCTTGCTGATGCAAGCATGGACGACCTGCTGACTCTTATCTATACCTCTGGTACCACAGGTCAGCCAAAAGGCGTAATGCTTGATTACACCAACATTGGCTACCAGTTAGAAGGCCACGATGAGCGCCTTAGCCTGAGCAAAGACGATGTCTCATTGTGTTTCCTACCGTTATCACACGTATTTGAGCGTGCTTGGACGTTCTACGTTCTTTATAAAGGCGCAACCAACTGCTACCTGCAAGATACGATGCAAGTGCGTGATGCGCTAAGTGATGTGAAACCTACTGTAATGTGTGCGGTTCCACGCTTCTACGAGAAGATCTTCTCTGCGATTCACGAGAAGGTATCTAAAGCACCATTTATTCGTAAAGTGCTATTTACTTGGGCGGTGAACATGGGAGCAAAGCTTTCAGTTTGTCACCAAGAAGGTCGTACTCCATCGTTGATGCTGAAGAAGAGCCATGCGCTAGCTGATAAGCTTGTGCTATCTAAACTGCGCGCTCTACTCGGCGGTAACATCAACTTCATGCCATGTGGTGGCGCGAAGCTTGATGAGACGATTGGTCGTTTCTTCCATGCTATCGGCATCAACGTAAAACTTGGCTACGGCATGACAGAAACCACGGCAACAGTATCTTGCTGGGATGATCGCTGTTTTAACCCTGATTCGATTGGTATGTCGATGCCGGGCGCAGAAGTTAAGATTGGTGCTAAGGACGAGATTCTTGTTCGCGGTCCAATGGTGATGCGTGGCTACTACAAGATGCCAGAAGAGACAGCTAAGACATTCGATGAGCACGGTTTCTTGAAAACCGGTGATGCGGGTCATTTTGATGAAAATGGTAACCTGTTCATTACTGATCGTATCAAAGAGCTGATGAAAACTTCTGGTGGTAAGTATATTGCCCCGCAAGTGGTTGAAGGTGCGATTGGTAAAGATCACTTTATCGAACAGATTGCTGTTATCGCTGATACACGCAAATTCGTTTCTGCGCTGATTGTTCCTTGTTATGACTCGCTAGAAGAGTACGCCAAAGAGCTTAATATCAAGTATCACGATCGCGTTGAACTTGTTAAGCACCACCAAATCGTCGAGATGCTAGAAAAGCGTGTGAATGACCTACAGCAAGAACTGGCGAAGTTTGAGCAAGTGAAGAAGTTCAAGCTACTGCCAAAAGCGTTTTCTATGGATGATGGCGAACTGACGCCGACCCAGAAACTGCGCCGTAAGGTTATCAACGATAAGTATCAAGACGAAATCGAAGAAATGTACACTGAAAAGTCGAAAGATAAGTAGTTTTCTACTGAGATAAATTTTCAGTTGTTTAAAAATCCCCCTACGAATGTGATTGCATTTTTAGGGGGATTTTTTGTATCTAACGACACAGCACAATGTGCGAAAGCGCACACCAGCAAGCTCGCGGTTTATCGATAAATAGCGATCTATTAAAATATTAAGTGCTTTTTTTTGTTCGCTAACTAGTGTTTAAACCTGGCGTGGGGGGCTGAGTTGGGTTTTATTTAATGCTTTGAGCTAATAGTTGGTTTTTTGGCACAGTTGCCGAATAACAGGTGTTAGACCAGATGATAATAAAGCGTTAAAGTTGTTTCGTATTACTGTTTGTTGTTATCACGACAGACAGCCATAGCCGAAAAAGTGGAAGTATTTCGAATTAGGCTACGAATAAGCCCTAGACTATGAAAAACCAGCCCAACATGTTCACCAAATATGATTGGAAACTGGTGAGGAGAGCAATATGACAACAAAACCTGAAACAGCCATGTCATCCGGCGCTGAAATGTTATCCGGCGCTGAGATGGTGGTGCAGTCTCTAATTGAAGAGGGTGTAGAACAAATCTTTGGTTACCCAGGTGGTTCTGTACTTGATATCTACGATGCGTTGCATGCTAAAACTGCTGAAATTAAACACGTATTAGTGCGACACGAACAAGCCGCTACCCACATGGCAGATGGCTATACTCGTTCTACCGGTAAACCGGGTGTAGTACTTGTGTGTTCTGGTCCAGGTGCGACCAATACCGTTACTGGTATTGCAACCGCCTACATGGACTCAATCCCAATGATTGTTATTTCTGGTAACGTACCAAATAACCTCATTGGTAATGACGCCTTCCAAGAGTGTGACATCGTGGGTGTATCACGCCCGATCGTTAAACACAGCTTCTTAGTTAAGAAAGCGGAAGATATCCCTGAAGTCGTTAAAAAAGCATTCTATATTTCAACGACAGGGCGTCCCGGTCCTGTGGTTATTGATCTGCCGAAAGATATCTTAAACCCACAAATCAAGCTTCCTTATGAATACCCAGAAACGCTCAAAATGCGTTCGTATAACCCAACGGTTACGGGTCATAAAGGTCAGATCAAAAAGGCGCTAAAAGCCCTTCTTGAAGCGAAGAAGCCGGTACTTTATGTCGGTGGTGGTGCGGTTATTTCTGAGGCAGATAAGCCGCTGTTAAAATTAGCAGAGGCACTGAATTTACCTGTGGTAAGCACCCTAATGGGGCTTGGCGCTTTCCCTGGCACCCATAAGAACTCTTTGGGTATGTTAGGCATGCATGGTTTATATGAAGCCAATATGGCGATGCACAATGCGGATTTGATCTTTGGTATTGGCGTACGTTTCGATGATCGAACGACTAATAACCTAGATAAGTACTGCCCTGATGCGAAGATCATGCACATTGATATCGACCCATCTTCGATCTCTAAGAACGTAAAAGTGGATCTACCGATTGTAGGTTCTGCTGAAAAGGTTCTAGAGAGCATGGTGAACTTGCTCGTTGAGCAAGGCGGCACTAACGATGCAGAAGCGATTGAAAGCTGGTGGAGTGAAATCAAGCAGTGGCAAGAGCGTGACTGCCTAGCTTACGAGAAATCGTCTGAGCGCATCAAACCACAGCAAGTAATTGAAACACTGCATAAAGTAACCAATGGCGATGCCTATGTTGCTTCTGACGTAGGTCAACACCAAATGTTTGCTGCTTTATACTACCCGTTTAACAAGCCACGTCGTTGGATTAACTCTGGTGGTCTAGGCACGATGGGCTTTGGCCTGCCTGCTGGTATGGGCGTTAAGTTTGCTAAGCCAGATGAAGAGGTGGTTGTGGTAACCGGTGACGGCAGTATTCAAATGAATATCCAAGAGCTGTCGACTGCGCTGCAATACAATATCCCGGTTAAGATTATTAACCTTAACAACCGTTTCCTAGGCATGGTAAAACAGTGGCAAGACATTGTTTATCAAGGCCGTTACTCTAACTCATATATGGACTCTGTTCCTGATTTTGCTGCTATCGCTGAGGCTTATGGCCACGTTGGTATGCGCATTTCATCTCCGGATGAATTGGAATCAGGTTTGGAAAAAGCACTGGCGATGAAAGACCGTTTGGTATTTGTCGATATTAGTGTGGATGACACCGAGCACGTATACCCAATGCAGATCAAAGGCGAGGGTATGGATAACATGTGGCTAAGCAAAACGGAGAGAACATAATATGAGGCACATTATTTCACTACTAATGGAAAACCAACCTGGTGCGCTTTCTCGTGTGGTTGGCTTGTTTTCTCAGCGTGGCTACAACATCGAGTCTTTGAACGTATCTCCAACCGATGATCCGACGCTGTCTCGTTTGAACGTCACTACTAACTCGAGCGAAATGCAGCTTGAGCAGATTCAGAAACAACTGCATAAGCTAATCGACGTACTTAAAGTACAAGAAGTGTCTGAACTTGAACACATTGAACGTGAGCTGTTGATGGTAAAAGTACGTGCGAGCGGCTTTGCTCGTGCGGAAGTGAAGCGCACAGCGGATATCTTCCGTGGTCAGATCGTTGATGTTACGGCTTCTCAATATACGGTTCAAATGGCGGGTACTAGCGAGAAACTGGATGCCTTCATTCAGGCGCTGTCTGAAGTGACGGAAGTGCTTGAAGTAGCTCGAAGTGGTGTTGTTGGCATCGCACGAGGCGAACGTGCGTTGAAAGCCTAGACGATAAGTCTTTAAAAAATAACTTTAAAGCCGCTTTTTTAAGCGGCTTTTATTTTGTTAATTTTTTAGAGTGCTATAATCCCGCGCTGCACTTCCATTCATCTGAGTTAGCAATGCGAAATAAAAAATCAATAATTACATTGCTGATTATCTCTATCATATTGTCTTCTGCAGTATGTCTGTATTATTTGCAGCGCTACAAAGAAGTAAAACAGCAGAGCTTTGACTACTCAGCTAAGCAAGCCGTTCATCAGTTAGTGTATGCCAAGCGAGATTATGATCTTCTCAAGACTCAGTTAGTCTCGGTCATGGAGCTACTCAGTCATAGCCAGAGCTTGGTTAACTTTGCTTCCTCTCCCTCAGACCAAACCAAACATCTACTTGAAGAGGTCTGGCAATCTGTTCTAGTGAACCAGAAGTGGTATACACAAATCCATCTGTTAGATGTCACTGGCAAAGAATTGGTGCGTGTTAACTATTCCTCTGATACCGGTAGAGTGACGTTTCCTCAACAGCTGCAAGATAGGTCGGATTCTAACTACTTCCAATACGCTCAAAAACTAGAAGCCGAACAGATTGGCGGTTGGGGTATTGAGCTTGAAACTGAGCATGGTGAAGTCACCTTCCCTTATTCGCCGGTAATCCGTGTCTTTACCCCAGTAGAAACCCCTGACGAAAGAGTAGGCTACCTCGTCATCAATCTTGATGTATGGGGCTTATCGTCGCGTCTGAGCTTTTCACCAGATAACGATCTTAGAGCAGAAGTTCTCAATGACGCGGGTTACTTCATCGCGAGTAACAACAGCGGTAAGTTGTTCGGAGACTCTATTCCTGAAAGAAAAGGCTATAACCTGAAAAATATCGCGCCGAAGACGTGGGATGCGATCTCCAATGATCAGGTGGGATACGTTTTTGAAGATGGTAATTTGTTTGCCTTTAACACGGTTATGCTCGCGAACAGTCAAAAGGTCCATTTACTGATTCAACTTAATCAAAAGCAACTGATGGATCGGGCTGAGCGTGATCTAGATGATTTGGCCCATGAAGAGATCATTGTTCTGATTACGGTGCTGATATTCGCTTTCCCGTTTGCTTACCTGGTGACGCACTGCCGACGCCGAAGCCTAGAGAGTAAATTGGCACGCGCCGCATTGAATGGTATGTCGGCAGTGATGATCTCTGACAAGCAGCACCGCACAATGATGATCAACAACGAATTTGAGAACATGACTGGGTACTGCAAAAAACAGGTGATCGGTCAAAATGCATTGCAGTTGCTGCTTGAGAATACCGACCAAGTGCTCTCAAGCTCGGCTATTTGGAGTCATTTAGAGCAAGAAGAAGTATGGGAAGGGGAGGTTCAGTGTAAGAACAAGCTGCGTATTCCTTTTACTGCGATCATGCGAGTGCATGCGGTCAAAAACAATTCAGGCAAAGTCAGTTACTACATCACCTCGTTGGTTGATATTTCCGTAAGGAAGGAGCTTGAGGTACGTTTGAGGATCTTAAGTGAACGTGACTCTTTGAGTAATCTCTGGAACCGACGAAAATTCGAAGAGCAGCTGGCCTACTATTCTCGCTTAGTTGAGCGTTACCCGATCGAAGCGACCACCTGCTTAGCCTTGGTGGACATCGATAACTTCAAGCGAATCAATGATGAGCTTGGCCACGACGAAGGTGACCGTGTGATCGCTGGTGTTGCTAAACTTCTGCAAGATAGCCTTCGTGGGACGGACTTTGTTGCACGTGTCGGAGGAGAAGAGTTTGCACTCTTGATGCCACACACGTCTCTGCCAGAAGCAAAGCGCGTATTGGATCGCTTGCGAATAGAGATTGAACTGGCAGCCGGAACTAAGGTAACGGTGAGTGTTGGCTTTACTGATTTAACAAGTAACAGTACTCGCTCATACAAGTGTGCCGATGTTGCGCTTTACGAATCTAAATCGTCTGGTCGTAATACGGTCTCTATGTGTCCTAGCTACGATGATGTCGCTTAGGTTCGCTTCTATCTAGTCCTGTCTTCTCTTTGCTTCACCTCTTCAAGCTGGCCCCGACTCACTTTATCTCTCCCCCTTTTTATAGGAATCTCACTTTTGAGCGACCTATGTCACAAAATCTATACAGTTAGACTAAAGTCTAATGCTGGTGGAAATTTGAGCTAAAATGAACAATAAGTAAACTACCTTGCTTCAGATTACATCGTGCTTAACGGTGTAATAAATAGAGTGTTTACCAGATGTAAAAGGATGACACCGTTAACTTAATTCAACTGATTAGCTAGCCTTTTCAATGGTTTGAAAGGCAGCAGTAGAATTAGGTTAGCTGGAGCAAGAGTTTGGGGATCATACAGTCTGGTTAAAAGAGGCGTGGTATGTTTGTCGATTTTTTAGTGAGGTTAACCATAGGCACATTAGCCATTCTTGGCTTTCAATTGAGTGCTTTGTATTTTTTACCTATGGTTGTGCTACTCAATACTCATCACAAAGAGTTTTTTGGGTGGTAGTTCAGTCGTAATACTGGAAACAAAAAACGGAGCCATTGGGCTCCGTTTTTATTTGGTTAGAAGCTACTTTAGCGTTATGCCGCTTCGATAACTTCTTCAATTCGTTTCATTGAACCTAGCAGGTGTTGATCAAGCAGTTCAGTCGCTTGTTCTACATTCTTAGAGAGTACTAGTTTCATGATCATTTCGTGTTCATCAATATTGAACAGATCATCTGATGCGCTTTCTGCAGACATAGCGAGGAAGCGGTAACGTTTCACTTGGTTAATTAGGTCATCAAAGAACTTAAACATGTTCTCTGAATCTGCACCTTCAAGCAGTGCGACATGGAATTGCTGGTGGCGCTCTTCCCATTCTACACAGTCAAACTCTTCAGATACGTACTGTACTCGCGATAGTTTATGGTAAGACGTTAGTACATCCAGTTCCCAGCTCTCATCACCTGCTGCAATCGCTTTTTTAAGCAGAACCGATGATACAACACGAAGGCTTTCGTATAGGTCATTCAGTTCTTTCTTTGATACAGGAGATACCCAGCAGCCTTTTTGTGGCTCTAGTTTGACGTATTTACTCCAAGACAATTGCACTAGGGCTTCACGAATTGGAGATGCACCAACGTTGTATCTATTTTTTAGATCAGCAACAACGAGCTTTTGACCTGGGGTTAATTCACCGTTGAGAATATCTTGGCGAATCATCTTTGATACTTTGTCAGTGAGAGTAGGACTAGACATTACAAACCTCATGTATATTTGATTTCTAGTCTGCTAATCCATCTCTTGGAAAGAGCCATTGGATATTAACAGTACGTAGTTCTATCTTGTTTGATAATATAGCGTACTGAAAAGTTAGGCAAGATTTGTTTCATAAAAAAAGAGGGCCGAAGCCCTCTTTTATATTTTTATGCGAATCGGTTCATTCTTATAGAACGTGAACAGATGCCGTGTTTGTAGTACCAGAAGCTACTAGAGCGCCAGAAACCATTACTACGATATCGCCTTTGTTACCTAGGCCAGATTGTAGAGCGATTTCTTTACCGTTGATGTAGAACGTGTCTGTGTTCTCGATAGAGTCAACAAGAACTGGTTTAACACCTTTAGTAAGAACTAGCTGTGCAGCTGTCTTTTCGTTAGTTGTTAGAGCAAGGATGTTTGCTGTTGGGAAGTACTTACGTACTGAACGTGCAGACTTACCGCCTTCAGTTGCAACAACGATTAGAGGAGCAGCTAGCTTCTCTGCTGTATCTACAGCGCCTTTACATACTGCTTCAGTGATGCGTAGACGTGGGCTGTCTAGACGAGAACCTAGCTCAGCTTTAAGAGCTGAATCAGTGCGGTTCGCGATTTGAGCCATGATAGTAACAGCTTCAACTGGGTACTTACCTTTAGCAGTTTCACCAGAAAGCATTACTGCATCAGTACCATCCATGATTGCGTTCGCAACGTCACCCGCTTCAGCACGAGTTGGACGTGGGTTGCTGATCATAGAGTCAAGCATTTGAGTTGCAGTGATAACCATCTTACGTGCACGGTTACACTTCTCGATCATCATCTTCTGAGCGAAGATTACTTCTTCAGCTGGGATTTCAACACCTAGGTCACCACGAGCAACCATGATGCCGTCAGAAGCTTCAAGGATTGAATCGAAGTTATCTACACCTTCTTGGTTTTCAATCTTAGAAATGATGTGGATGTTCTCGCCGCCGTTAGCGTTTAGAAGCTCACGGATTTCTTTAACGTCTTCTTCTTTACGGATGAAAGAAGCAGCAACGAAATCTACGCCTTGCTCACAACCAAACTTAAGGTCAGCTTTGTCTTTCTCAGAAAGAGCAGGAAGTTGAACAGAAACGCCAGGAAGGTTAACACCTTTGTTTTCGCCTAGAGCACCGTTGTTAAGAACTTTACACTTAACTTCAGTTTCTGTTGTTGCGATAACTTCCATTTCGATTAGGCCGTCATCAACAAGGATAGTGTTACCTGCTGTTAGGTCTTTAGCGAAACCTAGGTAAGTTACTGCTACTACGTCTTTGTTACCAACAACTGTTGCGTCAGTTGTGAAAGTGAACTCTTGACCAGCTACTAGATCTACGTCGTTACCATCTTCAAGTTTGATAGTACGGATTTCTGGACCTTTAGTATCTAGAAGGATAGCAAGTTGCTCACCTTTGTTTTCCATTACTTTACGGAAGTTCGCGATACGAGTGCCGTGCTCTGCGAAATCACCGTGAGAGAAGTTAAGACGCATAACGTTCATGCCAGCATCTACTAGTTCAGTTAGCTTCTCTACAGATTCAGTTTTAGGGCCAATCGTACATACGATTTTGGTCTTTTTCATGGAAGGTACTCTCCGGTAAGTATTGTTACAATTTGAAATTTATTTAAGTTCTGAAGATTGGTCCGCTACATCAACATTTTGTGCCTGTTGTGTAAAAGCGCGGGACTTCCAATATGTCCTTCAGAGTTGTAAGTCTTTCATCAATTTTAGTCATTTTATGACTAAAAGATTTTGATTCAATATCGGTTTTCTGTGACTTACCCCACTATATAGGGGGTAAGTTGCAAAAAAATAACAGTCAGTTTTGTAATTTTTTTTCTTTTCGGGTGCGGATTCTACCACCTAATGAGTTCAATATCACTGCTTAACAATTGTCTTAGGACAAGGTTTTATCGCTATTTATTAATTTTTTGGATCAAAATAAATGGACTAAATAGTTTCGTTGTAACTATAATATGTTTCACATCGAAACTTAGTGGCCTTTTTTAAATGTCGAAACGAAACACCCAACTCAGAAGACATGCAATTTCTAACCTAGTGAATGAAAAAGGGGAGGTTAGTGTTGATGAATTATCCGCTAAGTTCGAAACCTCAGAAGTCACTATTAGAAAGGACTTGGCGTCTTTAGAGAAAAACGGTCAGCTTTTACGCCGTTATGGTGGTGCGATTTCGTTACCGAAAGAGGTTGTCAACGAAGAGCTGGGTCAACAAGTTTCGACTCGAAAGATTTCATTGGCAAAAGCCGCTGCAGATTTAATTCGCGACCATAACCGCATCGTGATCGATAGTGGCAGTACGACCGGTGCTCTAATTCAGCAGCTTAATGCTAAGCGTGGCTTGGTTGTTATGACCAACTCATTGCACGTTGCTAATGCGCTTAATGAGCTTGAAAGCGAGCCGACGTTATTAATGACTGGCGGCACTTGGGATACCCATTCGGACTCTTTCCAAGGCAAAGTTGCAGAGTCGGTACTTCGTGCTTACGATTTTGACCAACTATTTATTGGGGCTGATGGTATCGACCTCGATAGAGGCACAACCACGTTTAACGAACTGGTTGGCCTGAGCAAAGTAATGGCTGAAGTGTCACGAGAAGTGATCGTGATGGTTGAGTCGGAAAAGGTGGGACGAAAGATCCCGAACTTAGAGCTGGCATGGGAACACATTGACATCTTAATTACCGATACAGACTTAGGCGAAGAATCCAAAGCAAGTATCGAATCACATGATGTTCGAGTGATCCTGACCGATCCAGCGTAAAAACAAATTTAAGTATTATGCATTTACCTTCCTATAATTGATCTTAATGAAGATTTGGCCTTTGCTTGCTGCCAATAGGAATAAAACAAAATTGATGGAGTGAAACTATGTGTGGAATTGTTGGTGCAGTAGCACAGCGTGATGTAGCTGAAATTTTAGTAGAAGGCCTTCGTCGTCTAGAATACCGTGGCTACGATTCAGCTGGTGTCGCTGTAGTCGATACTGAATCTAACCTAACTCGTGTACGCCGCCTAGGTAAAGTACAAGAGCTAGCTGACGCAGTAGAAGAGCAACAAGTGATTGGTGGTACAGGTATCGCTCATACACGTTGGGCGACACACGGTGAGCCGTCTGAAGCGAACGCACACCCACACATGTCTGGTGATATTGCCGTTGTACACAATGGCATTATCGAAAACCACGAAGCACTGCGCGCTATGCTGCAAGAGCGTGGTTACGTATTTACTTCACAAACGGATACAGAAGTTATTGCTCACTTAGTTGAGTGGGAACTTCGCACTTCAGCTTCTTTGGTTGAAGCGCTACAGAAAACAGCAAAACAATTAGACGGTGCGTACGGCACGGTTGCGGTTGATCGTAAAGATCCTAGCCGTATCGTTGTAGCTCGTTCTGGTAGCCCGATCGTTATCGGTTTTGGTGTCGGCGAGAACTTCCTTGCTTCTGATCAACTGGCGCTACTGAGCGTAACTCGTCGCTTCATGTACCTAGAAGAAGGTGATGTTGCTGAGGTAACTCGTCGTGATGTTACGGTATTTGATGTAGCGGGTGAGCGTGTTGAGCGTGAAATCGTTGAGTCAAACGCTGAACACGACGCAGGTGACAAAGGTCAATACCGCCACTTCATGCAGAAAGAGATCTTCGAGCAGCCAACAGCGCTGATCAATACAATGGAAGGCCGTATCTCTGACACTTCGGTTATCACTAACGCGATCGGCGTTAAAGCTGAAGAGATCCTAAGCAAGGTTGAACACGTGCAGATCATCGCATGTGGTACGTCTTACAACTCAGGCATGGCAGCGCGTTACTGGTTTGAATCTCTAGCTGGCGTAAGCTGTGACGTAGAGATTGCTTCTGAATTCCGTTACCGTGATTTCGTTGTTCGTCCGAACAGCCTATTGGTGACTCTGTCTCAATCTGGTGAAACTGCGGATACGCTTGCTGCACTTCGTCTTGCAAAAGAGAAGGGTTATATGTCTGCAATGACTATCTGTAACGTTGCGGGTTCTTCACTGGTTCGTGAATCTGATTTTGCCTTCATGACTCGCGCAGGAACAGAGATCGGTGTTGCTTCTACTAAAGCTTTCACAACTCAACTAGCAGCGATGCTGATGATGGTAACGTCAATTGGTCGTCTACAAGGTCGTATCAATGAAGAAAAAGAAGCGGAAATCGTTCAAGCACTTCACCAACTGCCTGCTGATATCGAGAAAGCATTAGCGTTCGATAAAGAAATTGAAGCACTGGCACCTGATTTTGCTGATAAGCATCACACACTGTTCTTGGGTCGTGGTGAGTTCTACCCAATCGCGATGGAAGCGTCTCTTAAACTGAAAGAGATCTCTTACATCCACGCAGAAGCATACGCAGCTGGTGAGCTTAAGCACGGTCCTTTGGCTCTTATCGATGCAGATATGCCTGTAGTCGTTATTGCACCAAGCAACGACTTGCTAGAGAAGCTGAAATCGAACGTTGAAGAAGTGCGTGCTCGTGGCGGTCTACTTTACGTATTCGCTGATGAAGATGCGGGCTTTGAAAGCGATGAGAACATGAAGATCATCAAGATGCCTCACGTAAGTGAAGTAACAGCGCCTATCTACTACACAGTACCGATGCAGCTGCTGTCTTACCATGTCGCACTAATAAAAGGTACCGACGTTGACCAACCTCGTAACCTAGCGAAAGCGGTAACAGTTGAGTAATCGACAGCTTACCTAAGATATAGATAATAAGAAGCCCATCCTGTGATGGGCTTTTTTATGGTGCGC